>NZ_JAAGPL010000095.1:0-31614 GCF_017104785.1 Burkholderia sp. Ac-20353
CGCTGCGCGCGGCTCCGCTGATCGCACGCGCCCGCGCTGGCGGCGAACGGATGCGCACGGCGCCGGGCGGGCCCGGCCGCACGCTGAAGAACCTGTTTCAGGAGCGCGGCGTGCCGGCGTGGCAGCGCGACGTGCCGCTGCTGTTCACGGGCGAGCGCCTGCTGTTCGTGCCGCGGCTCGGCGTCAATCGCGACGACGGTGCGCCTGGCAGCCGCGCATGGCGCCGGATCGAATGGCGCCCGGATCTGTTGATCGCGTAATTCGGGCGGAATCTTGCAAAGCACGTGCCCTGCTCGTGCACAAGTCGTGCACAACGCATGTGCAACGACGCCGCGCGCATTTTCACCATTTGGTAAACAGCGCCGGAACGCGTGCCGGCGCGGCATGCGGCTTGTCAACCGGGCGTTGATCGGGTACGCTCGGTCGTTTGCTCGGCTCGATTTTTGAGCTTTTTGTGCAGGTTTTCCGCGTGACGTACCCGGTTTGCGCGGCCTGATCGGCCTTCCGGGCAAAATCCGTCACGCTTGCGTGTTGCGTCCCAGCCGTTCCCCTCGTCGTCCGTCCACAGCCACAAGCCGCGTGACCGAACGGCAACGCGGCCTGCCCAGCGCGCCCGTGCGGTCTCTCCTCCAGTTCAGAACGACAATGGCACTCATCGTACATAAATACGGCGGCACTTCGATGGGCTCGGTCGAGCGCATCAAGAACGTCGCGAAACGCGTCGCAAAATGGCATCAGGCCGGGCACCAGCTGGTGGTCGTGCCGTCCGCGATGTCCGGCGAAACCAACCGTCTGCTCGGTCTCGCGAAAGAGATTTCGAGCCAGCCGAGCCCGCGTGAGCTCGACATGATCGCGTCGACCGGCGAGCAGGTCAGCGTCGGCCTGCTGTCGATCGCGCTGCAGGAAATCGGTGTCGAGGCCGTGAGCTATGCCGGCTGGCAAGTGCCGATCAAGACTGACAGCGCGTTCACGAAAGCGCGCATCCACTCGATCGACGACGAGCGCGTGAAGGCCGATCTGAACGCCGGCAAGGTCGTGATCATCACGGGCTTCCAGGGCGTCGATCCGGACGGCCACATCACGACGCTCGGCCGCGGCGGCTCGGACACGTCGGCGGTGGCGGTCGCAGCGGCGCTGGATGCCGAAGAGTGCCTGATCTATACGGACGTCGACGGCGTCTACACGACCGATCCGCGCGTGGTCGAAGAGGCGCGCCGCCTCGATCGCGTGACGTTCGAGGAGATGCTGGAAATGGCGAGCCTCGGCTCGAAGGTCCTGCAGATCCGCTCGGTCGAATTCGCCGGGAAATACCAGGTGAAGACGCGTGTGCTGTCGAGCCTGACCGATCCGCTGATTGCGCTCGACGAAGAAATGCGCTCGGGCACCCTGATTACTTTTGAAGAAGACGAGACCATGGAAAAGGCAGTCATTTCCGGCATCGCGTTCCAGCGCGACGAAGCACGCATTGCGGTGATGGGCGTGCCCGACAAGCCGGGCATCGCGTATCAGATCCTCGGCCCGGTCGCCGACGCGAACATCGACGTCGACATGATCATCCAGAACCAGAGCGTGCAGGGCAAGACGGACTTTACGTTCACGGTCGGCCGCGGTGACTACCAGCGCGCGATGGACATCCTGACCGACCAGGTCAAGGGCCACGTGAACGCCGAGCAGGTGCAGGGCGACCCGAAGGTGTCGAAGGTGTCGGTCGTCGGCGTCGGCATGCGTTCGCACGTCGGTGTCGCGAGCAAGATGTTCCGCACGCTGTCGGAAGAGGGCATCAACATCCAGATGATCTCGACGTCCGAGATCAAGATTTCGGTGCTGATCGACGAGAAGTACATGGAACTGGCGGTCCGCGCGCTGCACAAGGCATTCGAACTCGACCAGGCGTAATGAAATTTTCGTGATGCATTGAAGAAAAAAATGCATCAAAGAAATTGACCTGCGGTTCGAATCCCTATATTATTTCGTTCTCGTCGCACTGCCTCCCTGGTGCGAGCGAAAGTTTGGGAGACGTGGCCGAGAGGTCGAAGGCACTCCCCTGCTAAGGGAGCATCTGGGCCAAAACCTGGATCGAGGGTTCGAATCCCTCCGTCTCCGCCAGAAATGGCGGAACAAGCCCCGCAAGTTCTCGGACTTGCGGGGCTTTTCTTTTTCCGGTTCTCAGTTTGGCCTTGGCGAGCGCGTGCCGGGCGTCTTCGGCGCATTCGTCGTGCTGCGCGCGCCGTCGCTGTCGTCGCCGTCCGACGTATCCTCCTCGCGCGCGACCAGGCTGCGTTGCGGATTCGCGATCCGGATCCCGCGCGCACGGAACGTATCGGCGATCCGCCGGTTGAATTCGCGCTGCACGCCCCAGCGCGTCGTGTCCGTACACTGCATCTGCCCGCTCAGCGCGACCGCCGCGCCGTCGACCTGGTCGACGCCCCAATAGCTGAAATCCGACAGGATGCCGTCGCGGTACTTCGGATCGTCGCGTAATGCAGCGCCGATTTCCTTCAGGGTCGCGACCGCGCGATCGATGTCCTCGCCGTACGCGACGCTGACCTTGACGGCCGCGTTGCCAAGCCCGCGATTCGTGTTGTTGACGGTCGTCACCGAACTGAACGGGACCGTGTGCAGCGAGCCGTCGCCGGCGCGCAGTCGCACCGTGCGGATCGACAGGTACTCGACCGTGCCCGATACGCCGGCGAGCGTGACCCAGTCGCCGACCTGCATCGCGTTCTCCATCAGCAGGAAGATGCCGGTGATGAAGTCCTGCACGAGCTTCTGCGAGCCGAAGCCGAGCGCAACGCCGAAGATGCTGGCACCCGCGAGCAGCGGGCCGACGTTCACGCCGATCTCGCTCAGGCCCGTCATCACGACGACGAGCGCAATGAGCACGAACAGCAGAGAACGGATCATCGGCAGCAGCGTGCGCAGCCGCGCCGCGCGCATCAGGTTGCCGTCGCGGGTCCACTGCTGTAGGCGCCGTTCGATCGCGATGTTCGCGGCTTCCCACGCAACGAGCGCGATCACGGCGGCGATCGCGATCGTCGCGAGCGCCGATGCGAGACGGTGCCCGATCGTGCCGGACTCGAACGCGCGGAACACCGGTACACCCCAGATCCGCAGCAGCAGCACGATCGTCACGATGCCGATGAAGGCCGACACCAGTTGCCGCAGCAGCGGGTAGTAACGGTACGCGTGGCGATGGACGAGCGTGCGGTCGTCGTCGCGCTCGAACAGGCGCGCGAGCGCGCCGAACACGACGATCGACACGATTCGCATGCCGATCATCGCGGCGATCGAGCGGCCGCCGAGCGTGATCAGCACGCGGTAGCCGTGGTGGACGTCGAGCGCCCATACGAACCACAGCGCCATCACGACGAAGACAGCCGCGGGTGCCCACGCGTCCGCGAGCGCATTGCCGGCGACCGCGAACGACGGCCGGCCTGTGCCGAGTGCGCGGATCCGCGCGGCGACGGGGCGGCTGCATTGGAGGATCAGCACCGACACCATCACATGGCCGACGAGCGCGACGGCCTTCAGCAGCGCGACGTGGCCCGTTTCACTGAGGCCGAAGTTCGCGGCGATCTCGACGACGGCCGTGCAGCCACCGACGACGAGCACGATCCGGTCGATCGAGTGCTGCGCGAAGCCCGCCCACCGGTCGCTGATATGCAGCAGACGCAGTTGCGGCGCTTCCGGCTGGAAGAACAGCTCGCTCACGATCGCGATCAGGCGGCAGATCACGTAGATGTCGATCAGCGATTCGAGCGCGGTCTCGGCTGGCGTGCCGTTGGCGGCGAGGAGCGACGTGGTCAGGCTCGCGGCGCCGACGAACACGAGCAGCGGCACCGCACGCAGCAGCAGGCTCGCGATTGCGCGCGGCATCCGGTACAGCAGCGTGCGATGAAGCCGCGCGTGGCCGCGTCCGCGCAACGATGCCTGAGTCGCATCGGGGGAATCCGGCGGTTGCGCTGTGTCGGCCGTATCTGTCGCATCGGCTGCATCGGCCGCACCCGGATCATCGTCGGACGCTTGCGGGCCAGACGCGGGTCGGCGCGACATGCCCGCGCGACGCGCGGCCAGCGCGGTCAGCGTGCGTCGCAGCAACCGCCTCGAGAGCCATTCGACGACGAGCGCGGGCAGCAGCACGGCGACGATGATCGACAGTGCGTGCGCGAGGTCGGCGCGTTCGTCCGCGCGGACCAGCGTGTTGCGCCACCAGGTGCCGACCGAGCCGACGTCGTGCAGCGAGTGCAGCGACTCGCTCAGCGCAATACGGATTTCCGTTGCCCAGCGCGAGCCCTGGCGAACGAGCATCGACGCGAGGCCGTTCGACGTGAGCGCAGGCGGCGTCGCGGCCGTAGACGTGGCCGTAGATGCGGCGCTCGCGGGCACCGCCGCGTTCGCGGGAACCGTGGGCGTGCTCAGCGCGCCCGCGGCGGCGATTGCGCGCAAGGTCGTTTCGACCTGGGCCCGCTCGCGCGGATTCTCGAGCACGGCGAGCGCCTGTTGCGCCTGCTGTGGCGCCAGCGCAGGCACGGCGCCGGACGAGGCCGGTGCACTGGCCGATGCGCTTGCTGGCGCGCTGGCCGGCGCGGGGGGAGCCGCGTGGGCGGCGATGACGAATATCGCGAGCAGCGAGCCGAGCAGGAGGTGTCGCATGAGCTGACATGCGGGCGCGCGCCAGGGCGGTGGCCCGTCGAGGAGTGCGGTGGCTGAAGTTAACAAGATCGCTGCCGGAGCCGAATAGTTCCGTGTTTGTGGATTCGTGCGCAAGCGATGTGAGTTGCCGTCGCGGGGCGGCCGGATGGAAGAGGGCTGGCGCGGCGTTTGCCAATCGACGCGATTTGTCTGGCAGTCAGCGCCGTGAAATGAGTCATTGATATTTATTTGTAAGACGTGCTGTAAGAATTTCCGGCCATCACCAGCAGCGATTGGGCAACTGGCGAGCGATGTCGTCGCATGCGCGACGCCGGCCGGTCGAGTCAAAAATGCGGCGTTGCATCGAGAATCGATCGAGATCGCCCCCATTCATGACGCAAAATTACGTATAAAAATCATGCACATGTTCGCGTTACGCAAAAACACGAATTTGCTGCGCTGCAGAAAATAATCATCGGCCTTATGCTCGTTAACCCGGCAGAATTTGCGCGGCGTCAAGTTACCGCTTGATGGCGCTTTACATTTGCCCGACACCGGCGATCCACGAAATCTACCTGTCGATTCCATTTCGTTCCTTTCGTCGCGCCTGCCCCCGATCCAGCGCACGACACTCTCAAGGTTTGACTGACATGCATGATTTCCCCTATCTGAGCCTGGCGATCTGGGTTCCGATCCTGTTTGGCGTGTGCCTGTTGCGCGCCGGTTCCGACCGTCATCCACGCCGCACGCGGCTGATCGCGCTCGCCGGCGCGCTCGCGGGGTTCGCGGCCGTCGTGCCGCTCGTCACGGGCTTCGATACCCATTCGGCCGCGCTGCAATTCGTCGAGCACCGCGACTGGCTCGCCGCATTCGATTCGGGCTGGCGCCTCGGCATCGACGGCGCGTCGCTGTGGCTCGTCGTGCTGACCGCGTTCACCACGCTTGTGATCGTGATTGCGTCGTGGGAGTCGATCACGGTGCGCGTCGCGCAATACCTCGCGTCGTTCCTGATCCTGTCGGGGCTGATGGTCGGCGTGTTCGCGGCGCAGGACGGCCTGCTGTTCTTCATCTTCTTCGAGGCGACGCTGATTCCGCTCTACCTGCTGATTGGCACCTGGGGCCGCGAGCAGCGCGTGTACGCGGCGGTGAAGTTCTTCTTCATCTCGCTCGCGGGCTCGCTGCTGCTGCTGATGGCGATGCTGTACCTGTACGCGCAATCGCATACGTTCGACATGACGGCCTGGCGCACGCTGCAGCTCGGCTTCGCGCCGCAGCTGCTGGTGTTCCTCGGCTTCTTCGCGGCATTCGCGGTCAAGGTGCCGATGTGGCCGGTGCATACGTGGCTGCGCGACGTGTACTCGGATGGCCCGACGGGCGCCGCGCTGATGCTCGGCATGCTGAAGCTCGGCGGCTACGGGTTCCTGCGCTTCGCGCTGCCGATCACGCCGGATGCGAGCCACTTTTTCGCACCGGCGGTGATCGCGCTGTCGCTGTTCGCGATCGTCTACGCGAGCCTGCTCGCGCTCGCGCAGACCGACCTCGCGAAGCTGCTCGCGTATTCGACGGTCGCGCACATGGGGCTCGTCACGCTCGGCCTGTTCCTGTTCAACCGGATCGGCGTCGAAGGTGCGATCGTGCAGCTCGTGTCGTACGGCTTCGTCGCCGGTGCGATGCTGCTCTGCGTGAGCGTGCTCGCCGACCGCACGAAAACCCGCGCGATTGCCGAATACGGCGGTGTCGCGAGCGTGATGCCGCGTTTTGCGACGTTCGCGTTGCTGTTCTCGATGGCGAACATCGGACTGCCGGGCACGTCGGGCTTCGTCGGCGAGTTCATGGTCATCATGGGCGCGATCCGCTTCAACTTCTGGATCGGTGCGCTCGCCGCGCTGACGCTGATCTTCAGCGCGTCATACACGCTGTGGATGCTCAAGCGCGTGGTGTTCGGCAAGATCGCGAGCCCGCGCATCGCGCAGCTTGCCGACCTGAGCCGCCGCGAGATCGTGATGTTCGCGTCGCTCGCGCTCGTCGTACTGATGGTCGGCATCGATCCGAAGCCGTTCACCGATGCGATCGATCCGACGGTCGCGCGCCTGATCGACGAAGCCGATCACTCGAAGGTGCCTGCAGCGGACGGCGTCGCGCCCGCGCAGCCGGCCTACGTGGTGTCCGCGCACGACTGAACGTCGCCGCGCTCGCGCAACGGACTGCATGCGGCCTGCTGCAGGCGGCCCGTCGCATGCGGACGGTTGCGTGCGCATCTTTCCCTGTTCGCTGCTGTGTGCGGCGGGCTCGTGTGCGCGCATGCGACGCACCCCCGCGACAATCTGACTCAGGGCGAAAACTGAAATGATGATTTTCCTCAAGTGTTGATTTTCATACAATCCGCTCGCCGTATGATTCGGGCACTTTCGTGGATCGATTGTGCATCGGGCATACGCAACGGATTCAATGACGACCAGGCTGTGTAATGAATAGAAGAGCTTCAAGAGGCTTGTCGGCGCTGCTTTCAGTCGGCGCGGCAATGAGCCTTTCAGGGTGTAATTTAGATGTACTAAATCCGAAAGGGAGCATCGGCGCCGCGGAGAAGTCGCTGATCGCGACGTCGACGTGGGCGATGCTGATCGTCGTCGTGCCGGTGATCCTGCTGACGCTGTACTTCGCGTGGCGTTATCGCGCGTCGAACCGCAACGCGACCTATGCGCCGGAGTGGTCGCACTCGACCGCGATCGAAGTCGTGATCTGGACCGTGCCGACGCTGATCATCCTGTTCCTCGGCGTCCTCACGTGGAAGACCACGCACGAGCTCGACCCGTACAAGCCGCTCGAATCGTCGGTGAAGCCGATCGACGTCGAAGTCGTCGCGCTCGACTGGAAGTGGCTGTTCATCTATCCGGAGCTCGGCATCGCGTCGGTGAACCAGCTCGCGATTCCGGTCGGCACGCCGGTGAACTTCCGGATCACGTCGGATTCGGTGATGAACTCGTTCTTCATCCCGCAGCTCGGCGGCCAGGTCTATGCGATGGCCGGCATGCAGACGCGCCTGCACCTGATCGCCGATGAAGCGGGCGATTACGCGGGCACGTCTGCGAACTTCAGCGGCCGCGGCTTCTCCGACATGAAGTTCCGCACGCTCGCCGAGCCGCGCGAGCAGTTCGACGCATGGGTGCAGAAGGTGAGGGCATCGTCCGACCGGCTCGACATGACCGCGTACGGCACGGTCGCACAGCCGAGCGAGAAGGCGCCCGTGCGCTACTTCTCGTCGGTCGATCCGAAGCTCTTCCACAACATCATCGCGAAATACAACGATGGCCACGTCCTCGACCTGAAGGACGCCGCCTGCGGAACGAAGGGATAACGCATGTTCGGCAAACTGACACTTTCGGCGATCCCGTTCGATCAGCCCATCATCATGGGGGCGGGCGCCTTCATGGGGCTCGTCGTGCTGGGCATACTCGCCGCACTGACGATCTCCGGCCGGTGGAAATGGCTGTGGAGCGAATGGCTCACGTCGGTCGATCACAAGAAGATCGGCGCGATGTACATCATCGTTGCATTCATCATGCTGCTGCGCGGCTTCGCCGACGCGATCATGATGCGCCTGCAGCTCGCGCTGTCGTACAACGCGCCCGGCTTCCTGCCGCCGCATCACTATGACCAGATCTTCACCGCGCACGGCGTGATCATGATCTTCTTCATGGCGATGGTGTTCATGGTCGGCCTGATGAACCTGATCGTGCCGCTGCAGATCGGCGCGCGCGACGTCGCGTTCCCGTTCATCAACTCGCTGTCGTTCTGGATGACGGCGGTCAGCGCGATCCTGATCAACATCTCGCTCGTGATCGGCGAATTCGCGCAGACGGGCTGGCTCGCGTATCCGCCGCTGTCCGAGCTGCAGTACAGCCCGGGCGTCGGTGTCGACTATTACCTGTGGGCGCTGCAGATTTCCGGCGTCGGCACGTTGCTGACGGGCGTGAACTTCTTCGTGACGATCATCAAGATGCGCGCGCCGGGCATGACGCTGATGAAGATGCCCGTGTTCACGTGGACCGCGCTGTGCACGAACGTGCTGATCATGGCGTCGTTCCCGATCCTGACCGCGACGCTCGCGCTGCTCGGCCTCGACCGCTACTTCGGCATGCACTTCTTCACGAACGAAGCCGGCGGCAACGCGATGCTGTACCTGAACCTGATCTGGGCGTGGGGGCATCCGGAGGTGTACATCCTGATCCTGCCGGCGTTCGGGATCTTCTCGGAAGTCATTGCGACGTTCGCGAAGAAGCCGCTGTTCGGCTACAAGACGATGGTGTACGCGACCTGCGCGATCATGGTGCTGTCGTTCCTCGTGTGGCTGCATCACTTCTTCACGATGGGCTCCGGGGCGAACGTGAACGCGTTCTTCGGGATCATGACGATGATCATCGCGATCCCGACCGGCGTGAAGGTGTTCAACTGGCTGTTTACGATGTACCGCGGCAGGATCGAATTCACGACGCCCGTGCTGTGGACGATCGGTTTCATGGTCACGTTCACGCTCGGCGGGATGACCGGCGTGATGATGGCGATCCCCGGCGCGGACTTCGTGCTGCACAACAGCCTGTTCCTGATCGCGCACTTCCATAACGTGATCATCGGCGGCGTGCTGTTCGGCTATCTCGCGGGCTTCAACTACTGGTTCCCGAAGGCGTTCGGCTTCAAGCTGAACGAGAAGCTCGGCAAGGCCGCGTTCTGGTTCTGGCAGGTCGGCTTCTACGTCGCGTTCGTGCCGCTGTACGTGCTCGGCTTCATGGGCATGACGCGCCGCCTGAACCATTACGACAACCCGGCATGGCATCCGTGGCTGCTCGTCGCCGTGTTCGGTGCGGTGCTGATTGCGATCGGCATCGGCTGCCAGCTGCTGCAGCTCGTGGTCAGCATCCGCAACCGCAACCTGCCGCAATATCGCGACACGACGGGTGATCCGTGGGGCGGCCGCACGCTCGAATGGGCGACGACGTCGCCGCCGCCGGCATACAACTTCGCGGCGATTCCGCAAGTGCGCTCGCTCGATGCGTATGCCGACATGAAGGCGCGTGGCGACGGCCGGCCGAATCCGGCGACGTTGCGCGACATCCATATGCCGTCGAATACGTGCGCAGGCCTCGTGATCGGGATCTTCAGCCTCGCGCTCGGCTTCGCGCTCGTGTGGCACATCTGGTGGCTCGCGATCGCCGGGCTGGTCGGCATCGTCGCGACGCTCGCGATCTACAGCTCGCGTGACAACGATGGTTATTACATCCCCGCGTCGACCGTGCGGCGGATCGAAGAGAAGCAAGGCAAGACGCGCGTGGCCGCGCGTGTCGACGACGTCGAACTGGAGGCCAACTGATGTTGCAGAAAACCCTGGACGTGAACCTGCACGCGCACGATCACGCGGATGATCATCCGCCGTCGCATTCGGTGTTCGGTTTCTGGCTGTACCTGATGACCGACTGCGTGATCTTCGCGGCGTTGTTCGCGACGTTCGCGGTGCTCGGCCACCAGTTCGCGGGCGGGCCGACCGGAAAAGACCTGTTCGATATCCCGGGCGTCGCGGTCGAGACCGCGGCGCTGCTGCTGTCCAGCATCACGTACGGCTTCGCGATGCTCGGCGCGTATCGCGGCAAGCGCGGCGCGACGCTCGGTTGGCTCGCGGTGACGTTCGTGCTCGGCGCGGCGTTCCTCGCGATGGAACTGCGCGAGTTCTCGCACCTGATCGCGGAAGGCGCGGGCCCGCAGCGCAGCGCGTTCCTGTCGTCGTTCTTCACGCTTGTCGGCACGCACGGGCTGCACGTGACGGCCGGCCTCGTGTGGATGATCGTGCTCGTCGCGCAGATCATCGCGCGGCCCGAGCTGACAGATCGCGACATCCGGCGCCTGACGTGCCTGAGCCTGTTCTGGCACTTCCTCGACATCGTGTGGATCTGCGTGTTTTCCTTTGTCTATCTTGCGAGCGTGATCTAAATGGCCCATTCGCATTCGTCTCAACTTGAAGAAGGGCACGGCAGCGTCGGCGGCTATGTCGCCGGGTTCATCCTGTCGGTCGTGCTCACGGCCGCGTCGTTCGGGCTCGTGCTGGGCGGCGTGCTGTCACCGCACGCGTCGCTGGTCGCGCTCGCGGCGCTCGCGTTCGTGCAGATCGTCGTGCATCTCGTGTACTTCCTGCACATGAACGGCTCGTCCGGGCAGCGCTGGAACGTGATGGCGTTCAGCTACACGGTGCTGACGGCGGCGATCCTGATCATCGGTACGTTGTGGGTGATGCACAACGTCAGCATGAACATGATGTCGCGCTGAAGCGGCGTCGGGGGATACCACCCCGCATCGCGGTAAACGAACGAAGCGGCCCGTCGAGGGCCGCTTCAGACTGCTGACGAACCCCTCGTTTTTCGGAGCGAGGGGTTTTGTCATTTCATGGGTGTGACCAGCGCGCGGCCGCGCATGATGCGGCCCCGGTCGGGTGCCGAAAGTTACGAGACGTTACCGGCGCGTCCGCGTTGCGATTCCGCGCATCAGTTCTTACAAAGTGGAAATATGCATGCGCGCCGCATGCCGCTATAGTCCACTCATCCACGAAACAACCAGAAGAGGAATCCATGAAGACCTTGCGTGTTGCGTCGCTCATGACCGGAGTCACAGCCTTGCTCGTGTCGGGCGCAGCAATGGCGGGTGTCAATGTCGGGATCAACATAGGCGTGCCGGCACCGGTCTACGTCGCGCCTGCGCCGGTGTATGCACCGCCGCCTCCGCCGCCAGTCGTCTACCAGCCGGCACCCGTGTATGTGGCGCCCGCGCCGGCGATCGTGATCGGCTGGCACGGCGACCGCTACTGGGATGGCCGCCGCTACTGGGGCCGCGATGACTGGTATCGCCATCATGGCGGCTGGGATCGCGACCGCTGGGATCATGATCACGATCGCGGCCGCCATAATGGCTGGCATTGATCGCGGCAGGCATTGATCGCGCGCGCACCGCGCGTCGATGGCGTCGATGAAACCGCCCTGATGGGCGGTTTTTTCTTGCGTGCGCCGGTGTCGCGCGGCTGTCGGCCCTGCGTGATCGACTGCAATGCCTTATGAATGGGTAGAATCCTCGCACATTGCCCCCTTAATCGACCGACAGGGCCTCTATGACGAAGGGTTCGCCCCGGGCAGCCGCCACGCGTGCCCGTTCCGGCGCGGCACGGGCCATGCGCGCCGCCGGCCGCGTGGCGGCCGTGCTGCTGGCGCAGGCCGTGCTTGCCGCAACCACCGCACATGCGGTCCATGCGATTGCCCAGTACGGCGAGCCGAAGTATCCGCCGGGCTTCAAGCATTTCGACTACGTGAATCCGGACGCGCCGAAGGGTGGCACGCTCGTGCTCGCAAACCCGAACCGGCTCACGTCGTTCGACAAGTTCAACCCGTATACGATGCGCGGCAATATCGCGCCCGGCATCGACCTGCTGTTCGAGAGCCTGACGACCGGCAACTCGGACGAGCCGGCCTCCGCATACGGGCTGCTGGCCGACGACATTTCGATCGCGCCGGACAGGCTGTCGGTCACGTTCCACCTGAACCCGCGCGCGCGCTTCTCGAATGGCGACCCGGTGACGGCGGCCGACGTCAAGTATTCGTTCGACACGCTGAAGAGCAAGCAGGCGGCGCCGCAGTTCGGCGCATACCTCGCCGACATCACACGCGCGGTGATCGTCGACACCGAGACGGTGCGCTTCGAGTTTCGCCAGCACAACCGCGAACTGCCGCTGATCGCGGGCGGCGTGCCGGTGTTCTCGCGCAAATGGGGGCTGCGCGCGGACGGCACGCGGATCCCGTTCGACCAGCTCGCGTTCGAGCAGCCGATCGGCAGCGGCCCGTATCTGATCGAGCACTACGACAACGGCCGCACGATCACGTACCGGCGCAATCCCGCGTACTGGGGCGCCGACCTGCCGGTGCGGGTCGGCACCAACAACTTCGAGCACATCGTCTACAAGCTGTACGGCGACGGCGTCGCGCGGCTGGAGGCATTCAAGGCCGGCGAGTACGACGTGCTCGTCGAGTACATCGCGCGTAACTGGGTGCGGCGCGACGTCGGCAAACGCTTCGACAGCGGCGAGCTGGTCAAGCGCGAGTTCCGTCAGCACAACGGTGCGGGCATGCAGGGCTTCATGTTGAACCTGCGCCGGCCACGGTTCCGCGATGTGCGAGTGCGCAAGGCGCTCGATCTCGCGTTCGATTTCGAATGGCTGAACCGGCAGCTGTTCTACAGTGGCTACACGCGCCTCGACAGCTATTTCGCCGACACCGACCTGCAGGCGACCGGCACGCCGGGCGCGGGCGAGCTCACGCTGCTCGAGCCGCTGCGCGCGCAGCTCGACCCGGCGGTGTTCGGCCCGATGGTCGTGCAGCCGAATACGAATCCGCCGGGCTCGCTGCGCGCGAACCTGCTGAAGGCGCGCGCGCTGCTTGCCGAAGCCGGCTGGACCTATCGCGACGGCGCGCTGCGCAACGCGCAGGGCGAGCCGTTCACGTTCGAGATCCTCGACGACGCGGGCTCCGCATTCGAGCCGGTCGTGATCGCGTACCAGCGCAATCTCGCGAAGCTCGGCATCGACGCGCGATTCCGCACGGCCGATTACGCGTTGCTGCAGAAGCGTCTCGAAGCGTTCGACTACGACATGACGACGATCCGCTATCCGGGCGTGCAGGTACCGGGCGCCGAGCAGCTTGCGCGCTTTGGCAGCAAGTTCGCGGACGAACAGGGCTCCGACAACGTCACCGGGCTCAAGTCGCCGGCCGTCGATGCGCTGCTGCAGGCGCTCGGCGCCGCGCAGACCCGCGAACAGCTGCTCGATGCGACCCATGCGCTCGACCGCGTGCTGATGCACGGCTACTACGCGATCCCGCAGTGGTACAGCACGACGCACCGGATCGCGTACAAGCGCACGCTCGCGTATCCGCAGACGCTGCCGCTGTACTATTCGGCGGAGGGCTGGGTCGTGTCGACCTGGTGGGTCAAGCCGGGCAGTTGAGCCCGGCGCGCGCCTGCCGGCCGGGCCGGCCTTCGTCCAACCGTTGCCTATCGATCGCGAGTCGACGCCTATGTGGAGCTACATTCTCAAACGCCTGCTGCTGATGATCCCGACGCTCGTCGGCGTGCTGACGCTCACGTTCGTCGTGATCCAGTTCGTGCCGGGCGGCCCTGTCGAACAGGCCGTGCAGGAATTGCGCAAGGGCGCGGTGGAGCAGGGCGCGGTGCCGTTCGGGATGCGCGCGCACACGGGCGTCGATCCGCAGCAGATCGCGCAGCTGAAGGCGCTGTACGGTTTCGACAAGCCGCCGCTCGAGCGCTATGTGCTGATGTTGAAGCGCTTCGTGCGCTTCGACCTCGGCGACAGCTATTTTCGCCACCAGAGCGTATGGTCGCTGATCGTGCAGAAGCTGCCCGTGTCGATCAGCATCGGGCTCTGGACGTTCTTCCTCACCTACCTGATCTCGGTGCCGCTCGGCATCGCGAAGGCCGTGCGCAACGGCTCGCCGTTCGACGTCGCGACGAGCCTCGTCGTGCTCGTCGGCTATGCGATTCCGGGCTTCGTGCTCGGCGTGCTGCTGCTCGTGCTGTTCGGTGGCGGGTCGTTCTGGCAGCTGTTTCCGCTGCGCGGGCTCACGTCGGACAACTTCGCGAACCTGTCGCTCGCCGGCAAGATCCTCGACTATCTGTGGCACATCGCGCTGCCGATCACCGCGTCGGTCGTCGGCAGCTTTGCGGTCATCACGATGCTGACGAAGAACGCGTTCCTCGACGAGATCCGCCGGCAGTACGTGCTGACCGCGCGCGCGAAGGGGCTAGCCGAGCGCACCGTGCTGTGGAAGCACGTGTTCCGCAATGCGATGCTGCCGCTCATCGTCGGGTTTCCGGCCGCCTTCATCGGCGCGTTCTTTACCGGCAGCCTGCTGATCGAGACGCTGTTTTCGCTCGACGGCCTCGGGCTGTTGTCGTACGAATCGGTGATACGGCGGGATTACCCGGTCGTGCTCGGCACGCTGTATCTGTTTACGCTGATCGGGCTCGCGACCAAGCTGATTTCCGATCTTTGCTACGTGTGGGTCGACCCGCGCATTCAATTCGAAAACCTGGAGCGCTGATTTGAGACGACTCCCACGCTCGCGTTGCCGACAAGGCTTCAACGCTGCCGCCGGCACGCCACGGACGGCCCGCGGAGGGCGCGCATGAGCCAGGCCACCGTGTCGTCCCGCGTCGACGCCGCGCGCGCGCGTGTGTCGCCGTCGCCTGCGCGCCGCGTATGGCAGCGCTTCACGCAGCAGCGCCTCGGCTACTGGAGCCTCGTGATCTTCGTCGTCGCGTTCGCGGCGAGCCTCGCCGCGCCGCTGTGGTCGAACGACAAGCCGCTCGTCGTGCGCTACGACGGCCACTATTACTTCCCGATGTTCCACGCGTATCCGGAGACGACCTTCGGCGGCGACTTCCCGACGCCCGCCGACTACCTCGATCCGTATATCCGCAAGCGCCTCCAGGCGCCCGGCAACTTCGTCGTCTATCCGCCGAACCGCTACCACTACGACACGCTGAACTATTTCTCGACGGTGCCGAACCCCGCACCGCCGTCGCGCGAGAACTGGCTCGGCACCGACGCGCAGGGGCGCGACCTGCTCGCGCGGCTCGTCTACGGGTTCCGCGTGTCGGTCGAATTCGGGCTGATCCTGACCTTGATCGGCACGATCCTCGGCATCGCCGCAGGCGCAGTGCAGGGCTTCTTCGGCGGCCGCATCGACATCGTCGGGCAGCGCCTGATCGAGATCTGGAGCTCGCTGCCCGAGCTGTACCTGCTGATCATCTTCGCGTCGATCTTCGAGCCGAGCTTCCTGCTGCTGATCGTGCTGCTGTCGCTGTTCGGCTGGATCGGGCTCGCCGACTACGTACGCGCTGAATTCCTGCGCAACCGCACGCAGGACTACGTGCGTGCGGCGCGCGCGATGGGGCTGTCGAACGGGCAGATCATCTGGCGCCACGTGCTGCCGAACAGCCTGACGCCGGTGATCACGTTCCTGCCGTTCCGGATGAGCGGCGCGATTCTCGCGCTCACGAGCCTCGACTTTCTCGGGCTCGGCGTGCCGCCGCCGACGCCGAGCCTCGGCGAGCTGCTCGCGCAGGGCAAGGGCAACCTCGATGCATGGTGGATTTCACTGTCGACGTTCGGCGTGCTGGTCGCGACGCTGCTGTTGCTGACCTTCATGGGCGACGCGCTGCGTAACGCGCTCGACACACGGATGGCCGACTCCGTGAAGGCGGCGGGAGGCCAGCGATGAGCGCGCCGACGCTGCTGCCGGACGAGCCGCTGCTGTCGCTCGAGCGCGTGCAGGTGCGCTTCGGAGACACCGTCGCGGTCGAGGACGTGACGCTCGCGATCGGCCGCGGCGAGCGCGTCGCGCTCGTCGGCGAGTCGGGCTCGGGCAAGAGCGTGACCGCGCTGTCGGTGCTGCGCTTGTTGCGCGATGCTCAGGTGAGCGGCACGATCCGCTTCGCCGGCCGGGATCTCGCGGACTGCAGCGAGCGCGAGATGCGCGGGCTGCGCGGCTCCGACATTGCGATGATCTTCCAGGAGCCGATGACGGCGCTCAATCCGCTGTACACGATCGGCTCGCAGATCGGCGAGACGATCATGCTGCACGACAGGGTGACGGCCGGGGAGGCGCGCAAGCGGGCGATCGCGCTGCTCGCGCGCACCGGCATCGCCGAGCCGGACAAGCGCGTCGACAGCTATCCGCACCAGCTGTCGGGCGGCCAGCGGCAGCGCGCGATGATCGCGATGGCACTCGCGTGCCGCCCGCGCCTGTTGCTCGCGGACGAGCCGACGACCGCGCTCGACGTGACGATCCGCGCGCAGATCGTCGAGCTGCTGCTCGAGCTGCAGCGCGACGAAGCCGAGAAGCGCGGGATGGCGATCCTGCTGATCACGCACGACCTGAACCTCGTACGGCACTTCGCCGATCGCGTGGCGGTGATGGAGCGCGGCCGGCTCGTCGAAAGCGGGCCGGTCGAGCGGATCTTCGCGGCGCCCGAGCACCCGTACACGCAGCGTCTGCTGAACAGCCGGCCGCAGCGTGCGGTGATGCCGGTGATGCCGATCGCACCCGTGCTGCTCGACGCGCGCCACGTGACCGTGCAGTTCGCGCGCAAGCGGCCGGGGGTGGCGGGCTGGTTCCGGTCGGCAAGCGTGACCGCGGTCGCGGACGTGTCGGTGTCGGTGCGACAGGGCGAGACGCTCGGGGTCGTCGGCGAGTCGGGGTCCGGCAAGTCGACGCTCGCGATGGCGCTGCTCGGGCTGCAGAAGACCGCGCACGGCGAGATCGAATTCCAGGGGCGCGCGCTGTCGAGCTACCGCGGCCGCGAGCAGACCGCGCTGCGCTCGAACATGCAGGTCGTATTTCAGGATCCATTCAGTTCGCTGTCGCCGCGCCACACGATCGAGCGGATCGTCGGCGAGGGGCTCGAGCTGCATCGTCCGGACATGTCGGCCGACGCGCGGCGCGCGAAGTCGCTCGCGGTGCTGCGCGAAGTCGGCCTCGACCGCACCGTGATGCACCGCTATCCGCACGAGTTCTCGGGTGGGCAGCGCCAGCGGATCGCGATCGCCCGTGCGCTCGTGCTCGAGCCGCGCATCCTGATCCTCGACGAGCCGACGTCGGCGCTCGACGTGTCGATCCAGCAGCAGGTGCTGAAGCTGCTCGCGAATTTGCAACAGAAATACAACCTCGGCTACGTGTTCATCAGCCACGACCTCGAGGTGATCGGCGCGATGGCGCACCGCGTCGCGGTGATGCAGGACGGGGCGATCGTCGAGTCCGGCGACGTCGCCGACATCTTCACGAAACCGTCACATCCTTACACACAAAAGCTATTGAAAGCGGTCTGGAAAGCGTGATAGGACGCCAATGATCTGACTATCTCGATTGTATTTTTTAATTTGTTTTGACAAACGAATACGCGCTGGCTAGTATCGACCGAAATTTTCCGCCAATCAGCTGATTTTTAAGCATAATCCATCGACCAATGCAGCACCGATCCCTCACCCAGGCATGCGCGCGCGCCGTCGCCGGGATGTTCATTGGCGTCCTGTTCGCTGCAACTTCCGGCGCGTTCGCCGACGAAGTCAGCGGTTTTAACCAGAATGCCGCATTTTCGACACAATCCGGGTCGAATTCCTCCCTGAATTCCGCAACGAGCGTCCAGCCGTCGGCTTCGACGGGCGGCGCGAAGTCGTTCCTCGCCGGTATGGCGGGCAAGGCAGGTGACGTCGTCGTCGGCGCGCTGAACATGATCGGCGTCCGCTATCGCTGGGGCGGCAACTCGCCGGATTCGGGCCTCGACTGCAGCGGCTTCGTGCGCTACGTGTTCCAGGACACGCTCGGCATGTCGCTGCCGCGCCGCGCGGAAGAGATGAGCCGGGTCGGCGAGAAGGTGAGCATGAGCAACCTGAAGCCGGGCGATCTCGTGTTCTTCAACACGATGCGCCGCACGTTCTCGCACGTCGGCATCTACATCGGCGACAACAAGTTCGTGCATTCGCCGTCGACGGGCAGCACCGTGCGCGTCGACGATCTCGATAGCGGCTACTGGGAAAAGCGTTTCACCGGCGCGCGCCGGATCGAGTCGCAGTTCCCGATGAAGGCTGACGATCTGCGCCAGCGCGTGCGCGCGACGATCGGCGACGACGCGGCGAACAACGGCAGCAACTGACCGGCAACTGACATTCGCAGGCAGTCGGATCGAAACGGAAAACCCCTGTCGCCGAAAGGCGGCAGGGGTTTTTTGCTTTTGGGGCTGGCCGAAGCGAAGCGGCAGGGGCGCCGTTTTCTGCGGGCCGGCGCCCCCGGGTGCCGCGCTGCGCGCTTACGCCGCCGCGACGCCGCGGGCGGCCGCGAGCTTGCGCTGCAGTTCGGGCATGATGCGCGCGACCGCTTCCTCGCCGGCGAGAATCGCCGCGTTGCGCTGGTTGAAATCGCTGCCGCCCATCGCGTTGAGGTTCGGGCGGATCACGACGTCCGCGTACTTGTCGAGCTCGTAGGTCTTGATCGTCTGGCCCATGATCGTGAACGTCTGCAGCAGCATCTCGATCGGGTTGTTGGTCGCCGCGCCGTCCGGGCGCGAGGAAATGTCGACCGCGATCACGAAGGTCGCGCCCATCTTGCGCGCATAGGACGCGGGCACCGGGCTCACGAGGCCGCCGTCGACATACTCGCGGCTGCCGATCTTCACCGGCTCGAACACCGATGGCACGCTGCACGACGCGCGCACCGCGAGGCCCGTGTTGCCCTGCTGGAACAGCAGCGGCTGGCCGTTCTGCAGGTCGGTCGCGACGATGCCGAGCGGCTTCGTCATCTTCTCGATCGGCCGGTTGTTCAGCGACTTGTTGATGAAGTTCTGCAGCGCGACGCCCTGCAGCAGCCCGCGCGAGCGGAACGGCAGCGCCCAGTCGCTGATCGCGGACTGGTCCATTTCGAGCGCGAGCTTGTTGAGCTGCAGCGCGTTCATCCCCGATGCATAGAGCGAACCGACGACCGAGCCCGCGCTCGTGCCGGCGATGAGATCGACCGGGATGCCGCGCGCCTCGAGCCCCTTCAGCACGCCGATGTGCGCGAAGCCGCGTGCGGCGCCGCCGCCGAGCGCGATGCCGATCTTCACCGGCTTCTCGTGCGGCTGGACCGCCGTGGCGGCGTTGTCGGGGCGGCTCTTGCCGCCGAGCGACGTGCAGGCGGCGAGGCTGGCGGCGACGCCGGCGGAAGTGGCGGCGATCGTGAATTGACGGCGCGACAGGCGAGGGGATGACATCGAAGGTTCTCCAGCTGCGGGCGGCGGGTGGCGGGCGAAGGGCCCGCCACGCCGGTTTGTTCCGGGCGGCGGCGCGGCAGTTCCGCGCGGCCGGCGCGGCGCCGGCAGGCGGCCGCGGCGCGCACATCATAAAGCAAGCGCGGCGCTTGGCGCGAAGGGCGGCGCGAGTATAATTCCTGCTTCATTTCCGTTCCGGGCATCGCCGGCCCCGTTGCAGCATCCGGGCAGCGGCCGCCGATCCCGCGTCGAATCATTCACGCGCCCCAGGCGTTCGAGTTACCGTTTATGACCCGTCCTGTCCGTACCCGCTTCGCGCCGAGCCCCACCGGCTTCATCCACCTCGGCAACATCCGCTCCGCACTCTATCCGTGGGCGTTCGCCCGCAAGATGAAGGGCACGTTCGTGCTGCGCATCGAGGATACCGACGTCGAGCGTTCGTCGGCGGAAGCGGTCGACGCGATCCTCGAAGGGATGCAGTGGCTCGACCTCGATTTCGACGAAGGCCCGTTCTACCAGATGCAACGGATGGACCGCTATCGCGAGGTGCTCGCGAAGATGCTCGAAGAGGGCCTCGCGTACCCGTGCTACATGTCGACCGAGGAACTCGACGCGCTGCGCGAGCGCCAGCGTGAAGCGGGCCTGAAGCCGCGCTATGACGGCACGTGGCGTCCGGAGCCGGGCAAGGTGCTGCCCGAGCCGCCCGCCGGCGCGAAGCCGGTGCTGCGTTTCCGCAACCCGCTGACGGGCACCGTCGCGTGGGACGATGCGGTGAAGGGGCGCGTCGAGATCTCGAACGAGGAGCTCGACGATCTCGTGATCGCGCGTCCGGACGGCACGCCGATGTACAACTTCTGCGTGGTGGTCGACGACCTCGACATGGGGATCACGCACGTGATCCGCGGCGACGATCACGTGAACAACACGCCGCGCCAGATCAACATCCTGAACGCGCTTGGCGGCGAAGCGCCGGTGTACGCGCACCTGCCGACCGTGCTCAACGAGCAGGGCGAGAAGATGAGCAAACGTCATGGCGCGATGAGCGTGATGGCGTATCGCGACGCAGGCTATCTGCCGGAAGCGGTCGTGAACTACCTCGCGCGCCTCGGCTGGTCGCACGGCGACGCCGAGATCTTCTCGCGCGAACAGTTCGTCGAATGGTTCGACCTCGAGCATCTCGGCAAGTCGCCGGCGCAGTACGACCACAACAAGCTGAACTGGCTGAACAACCACTACATCAAGGAAGCGGACAATGCGCGTCTCGCGGGCCTGTCGAAGCCGTTCTTCGCGGCAGCCGGCATCGACGACGCGGCACTTGCGAGCGGCCCTGATCTCGAAGCGGTGATCGGCCTGATGAAGGACCGCACGTCGACGCTGAAGGAGCTCGCGGAGGGCGCGGCCATGTTCTACCGCGCGCCGGCGCCGGAAGCGGACGCGCTCGCGCAGCACGTGACCGATGTGGTGCGTCCGGCGCTGGCCGAGCTCGCGGCCGCGCTGAAGACGGCCGAGTGGACCAAGGAAGCCATTTCGGCCGCGCTGAAGGCAGCGCTGGCTGCGCACAAGCTGAAGATGCCGCAACTGGCGATGCCGGTGCGCCTGCTGGTGGCGGGCACGACGCATACGCCGTCGATCGACGCGGTGCTGATGCTGTTCGGCCGTGATGCTGTCGTGTCGCGCATCGAGGCTGTGCTGGCCTGAGGTTCGCGCATTCGCGAAGCCGCCGGACGGTGGCTTCGCAAAAAATTTTGCTCGAATCGCAAAAAGGGTATTTACAAGCTCAAAGTTGGTCCATATAATCTCATTTCTGTTCTGCAAGGGGGTATAGCTCAGCTGGGAGAGCGCTTGCATGGCATGCAAGAGGTCAGCGGTTCGATCCCGCTTACCTCCACCAACAGAACAAACAAATCGCTTCGCGAAGCAGGGTAGTTAAAAAATGCTTCACAAAACGATTTAAGGCAGTTAGAATTTCGGCCTTCGCTGTTGATGAAAATTAATAGCGTAAGCCAGACAGATCTGAAAAGATTTTGTCCCCTTCGTCTAGAGGCCTAGGACATCACCCTTTCACGGTGAGTACAGGGGTTCGAATCCCCTAGGGGACGCCAGATTCAGCGGCGTTTCGTTGGAAGTGTCGCAAAGCTTGCAGGAACGTAACCGACGTCCTGCGGGTTAGGGTGCAGAAAGCTGGAGCGGTAGTTCAGTCGGTTAGAATACCGGCCTGTCACGCCGGGGGTCGCGGGTTCGAGTCCCGTCCGCTCCGCCAGAACGAAGCCCGTTCAAGACGTTTTTGAGCGGGCTTTTGTATTAAAGGTGTAAGCAGTACGTTGTCCCCTTCGTCTAGAGGCCTAGGACATCACCCTTTCACGGTGAGTACAGGGGTTCGAATCCCCTAGGGGACGCCAGATTCAGCGGCGTTTCGTTGGAAGTGTCGCAAGGCTTGCAGAAGTGTCATCGACGTCTGCGGGTCAGGGTGCAGAAAGCTGGAGCGGTAGTTCAGTTGGTTAGAATACCGGCCTGTCACGCCGGGGGTCGCGGGTTCGAGCCCCGTCCGCTCCGCCAGAACGAAGCCCGTTCAAGACGTCATTTGAGCGGGCTTTTGTATTAAAGATGTAGGCAGTACGTTGTCCCCTTCGTCTAGAGGCCTAGGACATCACCCTTTCACGGTGAGTACAGGGGTTCGAATCCCCTAGGGGACGCCAGATTTCGGCGTCGTTCGAACAAACGATGCGCCGGCAGGAAGCGACCGACGCCTGCCAGGCAAGAAGCAAGACTGGAGCGGTAGTTCAGTCGGTTAGAATACCGGCCTGTCACGCCGGGGGTCGCGGGTTCGAGTCCCGTCCGCTCCGCCAAAAAAGAAAATGCCCGCCTTGTGCGGGCATTTTCTTTTGTAGCGCCCATCGTGCCCGCTGGCGGGCACTGGCTGCGGAGCGGAGGAAGCCGCCTGCGCGGCTTCCGGCGGGACTCGAAGGGATGCGCGTGCACGCGCATCCGCGGCCTGCAGGATGTGGGCGAGTCCCGTCCGCTCCGCCAAAAAAGAAAATGCCCGCCTTGTGCGGGCATTTTCGTTTGTAGCGCCCATCGTGCCCGCCATGTGCGGGCATTGTCGTTTCTTCGCCGGACAATGCGCGAAAATCGCGATTGCATCCGGGCCCGACTGCGCTATCGTGGCGGAATGCGCCCTTGATCATCGTGCGATGCTCGATCCCACCGACCTGCGAATCCTGTATCAGCTCCGTCCCGCGGAGTCTGGCGATTTCCCGTTTGCCGAAGCGCTGACGCACGGCAACATGGGCGGCTATTACAAGCGCCACGGGCTCGTATGGCGCGGCGACCTGTTCTACGCGAGCTGGCGCGAATCGGAGAACTTCATTCTCGAGGCCGACGGCGAGCGCATCGGCGTGCTGCGCGTGACGGAAGAGGGCGACTCGCTGCATATCCGCGACGTGCAGATCGCGGCCGGCCATCGCGGGCACGGCGCCGGCACCTATCTGCTCGAGATGTCGCACCGCTGGGCGAAGGCGCGCGGATTGAACGAGCTGCAACTGCGCGTGTTCGTCGACAATCCGGCCGCGCGGCTCTACCTGCGCATGGGTTATCGCGTCGCCGGATCGCGGCTCGCGCAGCTCGGTTCGATTCGCCACATGGTGCGTCCGGTCTGACGCGCCGGCTCGGGTGTCAGGCCGGGGCGCCGTTCGCGTCGCCGGCGTCCGGCGGCGTGTCGGTTGCATCGTCCTCGGTCGTCAGGCCTTCCGCACCGCGGTGTTCGTGACCACGCAGCATGAACGCGCGCGGGCTTTCGCCGAACGCGCGCCGGAACATCGCGGAAAACGCGCTCTGGCTCTGGTAGCCGAGTTCGCGCGCGATATGCGACAGCGGGCGTCCCTGGTTGAGCAGCGGAATCGCGCGGGCGAGCAGCGCCTGCTGCCGCCACTGCGAGAAGCTTACTCCCAGTTCCTGTTTGAACAGCCGTGAAATCGTGCGCGTGCTCGCGCCGACCTCGCCCGCCCAGTGCTCGAGCGACTCCGCATGCGCGGGCTGCGCGAGCACCGCCTCGCACAGCGTGCGCAAGCGCTTCTCTTCGGGCATCGGCACCGCGAGCGGCAGCGGCTCGGCGTGACCGATCTCGTCGAGCACCAGCTCGCAGAGCATGCGCTCGCGGGTCGCGCTCAGGTCGCGCGCATCGAGCGCGACGATCAGCTCGCGCAGCAATCCCGTCACTTCGACGACACGGCATGCGTCGAGCCCGCCCGGCACGATCGACTCGTCGATGTACAGCGTGCGCAGATACGCTTCCTCGACGATCACGACTTCGTGCGTCACGTGCGGCGGCACCCAGATCGCGCGCGACGGCGGCACCATCCATGTCGTGCCGGCCGTCGCCACGCGCAGCACGCCGCGCGATGCATACGCGAGTTGCGCCCACGCATGCGTGTGGCGCGGTATGCGCACGCTGGCGGCGAGCTGGCGCGCGCGCACGCGCATCGGGTGGACGGATGTCGGTGCGAATTCCGGCGGGATGTCGATGACGTCGTAATGGGAGGATGCGTCGACGTAGGCGGACGGATTCATGGATGTTCGGGCGCGCGGCGGCGATGCCGCTATTGTAGAAGGGGCCGTGTGAGCGCACGCGGCGGTTTTTTCGGTCAATAATGCATGCTTCAAGTGAACTTTGTATGGGACCGGGGGCGCCAAGTCCGGTCGACAGCGAAGCATGGGACCGGACTAAGCGCTAAAGCGCCAAGTCTGGTCGACCGCGAAGCATGGGACCAGACTAAGCGCTAAAGCGCCAAGTCTGGTCGACAGGAGCCGATGACATGACGTTTGCAACAACCGATCTCTGCGATGCCCACGAAGACCAGCTCGCCGCCGGCACCCTGCGCGTGCTCGCGCCGGCGCTGCGCCCGTACGGCGGCGCCGCGCGTTTCGCCGGGCCCGCAGCGACGCTCAAGCTGTTCGAGGACAACTCGCTCGTGCGCGCGGCGCTCGAACAGGACGGCGCCGGCCGCGTGCTGGTCGTCGATGGCGGCGGCAGCCAGCGTTGCGCGCTCGTCGGCGGCAACCTCGGCGCGCTGGCCGAGAAGAACCATTGGGCCGGCATCGTGGTCTACGGATGCGTGCGCGACGCGGCCGAACTGCGCGCGTGCAACGTCGGCGTGCTGGCGCTCGCGACGCATCCGCGCAAGAGCGACAAGCGCGGCGCCGGCGAGCGGGACATTCCCGTCACGGTGCTGGGCACGCGTATCGCGCCCGGCGAATGGATCTACGTCGACGAGGACGGCGTGCTCGTCAGCGCGACGCCGTTGACCTGATACTGCAACACACGAATCGAAGAAGGAGAAACACGATGCGCTACGTATTCGTCTATGGCACGTTGAGAGCGGGAGAAGCCAACGATATCGGCAACGCGGCCGTGCGGCACGGCATCGCCGCACCGACGCTCGTCGGTGCCGCTGCACTGCCGGGCGAACTGTACGATTTCGGCACTTACCCGGGGATGGTCGCCGCGGGCGACGGCAAGACACTCGTCTGGGGCGACGTGTATGAAGTCGACGAGCGGCTCGTGCCCGTGCTCGACGAGATCGAGCGTGTCTATCCGGGTGTCGACAGCCTGTTCAAGCCCGAGACCGTGACGCTCGAACTCGGCGGCCGGCAGTATGCGTGCCTGTATTACCCGGTCGCGGCGCACGCGGTGGCGGACAAGCTGCGCATCGCGTCGGGCGACTGGGTCCAGCATCGGCAGGAGCGCGAACGCCTGAGCGCGTGACGTTCATCGCCGCACTTGAAAGAAAGGCGCGCTGCGATTCGGTTCGCAGCGCGCCTTTTTTCATCGCATCGGGCCGCGACGCGAAGCCGACCACGCTTCGCGTTGCCGTGCGGGTCGGGGCGAACACGGCCGGCCGCACCAGGCCCGCCACACCTGACCCGCTCGATCAGATTTCCTCGTAAAGCGGCAGCGTCAGGAATTCGGTGAAGCCTTCCGACGTCGACATCTGCTCGAAGATTGCCGCAGCACGCTCGTACGGCTGCGTGTCGCCACCGACCGATTGCTTCACGTTCTCGAGCTCGGTCTTCGCGTAGTCGCGCACGAGTTCCGCCGTCACCTTGCGGCCGTCGTCGAGCACGCCCTTCGGCGAGCGGATCCACTGCCACACCTGCGAGCGGGAGATTTCGGCCGTCGCCGCGTCTTCCATCAGGTTGTGGATCGGCACGCAGCCATTGCCGGCGAGCCACGCGCCGAGGTAATGAATGCCGACGTTGATGTTGTTGCGCAGGCCGGCCTCGGTGATCGGCGTTTCCGGCTGGAAGTCGAGCAGGTTCTTGCCTTCGACCTGCACGTCGTCGCGTTGCTTCGCGATCTGGTTCGGCTTGTCGCCGAGCACCTTGACGAACTCTTCCATCGCGATCGGCACGAGGCCCGGGTGCGCGACCCAGCCGCCGTCGTAGCCGTCGGTCGCGTCACGCTGCTTGTCCGAACGCACGCCGCCCATCGCCTTGTCGTTCGCTTCCGGATCGTTCTTGATCGGGATCAGCGCGCTCATCCCGCCGATCGCCGGCGCGTTGCGCTTGTGGCAGGTCTTCAGCAGCAGCAGCGCATACGCGCGCATGAACGGCACCGTCATCGTGATCTTCGAGCGCTCCGCGAGGCAGAAGTCGCGGTCGCTCTTGAACTTCTTGATCGCCGAGAAGATGTAGTCCCAGCGGCCCGCGTTCAGGCCCGAGCTGTGTTCGCGCAGTTCGTACAGGATCTCGTCCATTTCGAACGCGGCGAGGATCGTCTCGATCAGCACGGTCGCGCGGATCGTGCCGCGCGGGATGCCGACCTGTTCCTGCGCGGCGACGAAGATGTCGTTCCACAGGCGCGCCTCGAGATGGCTTTCCATCTTCGGCAGGTAGAAGTACGGGCCCGAGCCGCGCGCGATCAGCTCCTTCGCGTTGTGGAACAGGAACAGCGCGAAGTCGAAGATGCCGCCCGACACGCGCTGGCCGTCGACCGTCACGTGCTTCTCGTCGAGGTGCCAGCCGCGCGGGCGCACGATCAGCGTCGCGACCTTGTCGTTCAGCTTGTACGACTTGCCGTTCTGCTCGAGCGAAATCGTGCGGCGGATCGCGTCCTTCAGGTTGATCTGGCCGTCGATCTGGTTCGTCCAGCTCGGCGCGTTCGAATCCTCGAAGTCCGTCATGTACGAATCGGCGCCCGAGTTCAGCGCGTTGATGATCATCTTGCGCTCGACGGGGCCGGTAATCTCGACGCGGCGGCATTGCAGGTCGGCGGGCAGCGGCGCGACCTTCCAGTCGCCTTCGCGGATGGCCTTCGTTTCAGCCAGGAAATCGGGGCGCTCGCCGGCGTCGAGGCGCTTCGTGCGCTCGGCACGTGCCTGCAGCAGGGTCTGGCGACGCGGCTCGAACGTGCGGTGCAGCGCCGCGACGAGTTCGAGCGCTTCGGGCGTCAGGATTGCTTCGTAGCCCGGACGGATCTCGCCGGTAATCGCCATGCCTTGCGGCAGCGTGAGCGTGGTGGTCATGAGTCTAATCTCCTTGGTCGGTCAGTTGCGGTTTCGGTGAAGGGGGAAGTGGCCGGCAGCCACACGTGCGTTACGTGCCCGGGCCGGGGCGCGCGCGGCTTGCGTTTCTGCCGGACGGAGCCGGGGTGGCGAGGAAAGCGAGCAGGTCGGCCATGCCCGTGCCGGTGCCGTCGGGCGGCGTGCCGAGTTCCTCGGCCGGGGCGCCCGTGCGGTTGAGCCAGAACGTCGTGTAGCCGAACCAGGCGGCGCCCGTTACGTCCCAGCCGTTCGACGACACGAACACGATGTCGCGCGGGTTCGGCCCGAACGCGGCGGTGCCGAGCGCATACGCGGCCGGGGACGGCTTGTACGCGCGCACCGCGTCGACCGACAGCACGCGATCGAACAGGCCGTTCATGCCGGCGCTCTTGACTGCGATGTCGAGCATCTGCGGGTTGCCGTTCGACAGGATCGCGAGCTGCGGACGCGGGTCGAGCGCGCGCAGCTTGCGCAGCGCGGGCACCGTGTCGGGATAGGTGGACAGGCACGCATATTCGTCCATCAGGCGTTTCTCGGCGGCGCTGTTGAGCGCGAGGCCGAACGAGCGCGCGGCGAACCGCAGCGCGTCGAGCGTGACGTCCCAGAACGGGCGGTAGCGGGCGCCGGCCGGATCGGCGAGCGTGCGCAGCTGCGAGTATTCGATTTGCTTGCGTCGCCACAGCTGCGACAGGCGTTCCCCGTGGCCGGGGAACATCTGCTCTGCCGCGGCCACGACCGCATGCACGTCGAACAACGTGCCGTATGCGTCGAAGAGGATGGCGTTGGGAGAGAGTGTCGTTGTGGCCGACATAGCCTTGCGCTCCAGTATCAGAGGTCGGAAACGATTTTATTCGTGATCGTCGGTGCTAAAAAAGACGCTAAACATCACTTGATCTTTTACTTTCATCTACCTAATCTTGTGCTGCTTCATTCAATGTAACGGACGGCTGCGGCCGTCCGGACGATTCATGGACCGGTTCAAACAGATCGAAACGTTCGCCGCGGTCGCGGCGAAAGGCAGCCTGTCGGCGGCTGCGCATGCGGAAGGCGTCGCGCCCGCGATCATTGGCCGCCGCCTCGACGCGCTCGAGGAGCGGCTCGGCGTGAAGCTGCTCGTGCGCACGACGCGCAAGCTCACGCTGACGTTCGAAGGGTCGGCGTTCCTCGAGGACTGCCAGCGCGTGATCAACGACATGCAGAA
This sequence comes from Burkholderia sp. Ac-20353, assembly GCF_017104785.1. Classification (NCBI taxonomy): domain Bacteria; kingdom Pseudomonadati; phylum Pseudomonadota; class Betaproteobacteria; order Burkholderiales; family Burkholderiaceae; genus Burkholderia; species Burkholderia sp. Ac-20353. The sequence goes on from NZ_JAAGPL010000095.1 coordinate 28,216, forward strand.
CGCGGAGGCGAGCGTGTCGGCGGGCGGCGTGAAGGCGAGCGGACACCTGCGCATCTCCGCGCCGGCCGGCTTCGGCCGGCGGCACGTCGCGCCGCTCGTGCCCGAGTTCAGTTGTGCGCATCCGGACGTGTCGGTCACGCTCGACCTGGCCGACCGGATGGTCGACCTCGTCAACGAGGGCTTCGACTGTGCGGTGCGGCTCGGCGAACTGCCCGATTCGTCGCTCGTGTCGCTGAAGCTCGGCGAGAACCGCCGCGTGTGCGTCGGGTCGCCCGCGTACCTCGCGCGGCGCGGCACGCCGGCCACACTCGCGGAGCTCGCACGGCACAACTGTCTCGCGCTCGCGGCCAACGCGAACCAGCAGCGCGGCTGGGCGTTCCAGGAGGACGGCAAGGTCGTGTCGATCCGCGTGAGCGGCACGATGGAATGCTCGGACGGCGCGGTACTGCACGAGTGGTGCCTGGCCGGGCACGGCCTCGCGTGGCGCTCGTGGTGGGAAGTGGGCGAGGACATCGCCGCGGGCCGGCTCGTCAGCGTGCTCGATGCGTTTGCCGCGCCGCCGATCGGCATCCACGCGGTGTTTCCGCAGCGCCGGCATTTGCCGCTGCGCGTGCGGCTGTTCCTCGACTACCTGAAACATACGTACGAACGGCCCGGCTACTGGGGCTAGGCGCCATTCGCACGTCGCGCTGCCTGCCGCGAGCACGAAGGCGGCGGCGGGCCCGGACGGCGCGCGGCGGTACGCGGCCGGGGTGCCGCACGGGTGTTTCCGATATGAGGGCGAACCCGCTGCCTGGGCCGGTCGCGCCGATTCGCACACTACAATCGAGACAGGCACCCCGGACGCGAGCCGGCCGCGGTGTGCGGCGGCGCGCGGCGCCGCGTGCGACTGACGATGGAGGGGGCGATGTTCAAGCACATCCTCGTGCCGACCGACGGCTCCGACCTGTCGAAGATGGCGATCGATGGCGCGATCGACCTCGCCCGCGCGGTCGGCGCGCGCGTGACGGCCTATGCGTGCCTGCCGCAGTATCCGTACTCGCCGTTCTCGGAAGTGATCATCGAGCCGCCCGCCGATTTCCGGGCGCGCAGCGAGCGCGAGGCGCGCACGCATCTCGACGAGGTGGAGTCCGCCGCGCGGCAAGCGGGCGTCGACTGCGACACGTGGACGAGCGTGCATCCGTCGCCGTACCTCGGCATCATCGAGGCGGCCGAACGCGGCGGCTGCGACGTGATCTTCATGGCGTCGCACGGGCGCCGCGGGCTCGGCAGCCTGCTGATCGGCAGCGAGACGCAGCGCGTACTGACTCATACGAAAATTCCGGTGATCGTCTATCGGTAGGCCCGGCGCCAGCCCGCGGTGCGCGGCTGCCAGTCCGTCGGCCGAAGTCGAAACGAATGCGCGCCGGGCAGGCCCGGCGCGCGTTGTCGTCTGCAGCCCGCAGGCTGCGCGGCGGGTCGCGCGATGGATGCCGCGCGCCTGCCGTCTCCTCCCTGATGCTTGTTCGTGATACGGGTGCCGATGCCGCGCCGTCGCATGACCGGCGGGCATCGGCAGACGCCGCGAGGCGTCTTAAGCGACCTTCTTGCCGTCGAAGAACTGCTCGTCTTCGGTCGACCCGTGCAGCGCGGTCGTCGACGCTTCGCGCTCGACCGTCTGCGTCACCGCGTCGAAGTAGCCGGTGCCGACTTCGCGCTGGTGCTTGACTGCGGTGAAACCCTTGTCGGCTGCCGCGAACTCGGCCTGCTGCAGTTCGACGAACGCGCTCATCTGCGTGCGGGCATAGCCGTGTGCGAGGTTGAACATCGAGTAGTTCAGCGCATGGAAGCCGGCCAGCGTGATGAACTGGAACTTGTAGCCCATCGCGCCGAGTTCCTTCTGGAATTTCGCGATCGTTGCGTCGTCAAGGTTCTTCTTCCAGTTGAACGACGGCGAGCAGTTGTACGACAGCATCTTGCCCGGGAACTGCTTGTGGATCGCTTCCGCGAACTTCTTCGCATACTCGAGATCCGGCTTGCCCGTTTCACACCAGATCAGGTCGGCGTACGGCGCATACGCGAGGCCGCGCGAGATCGCCTGCTCGAGGCCCGGCTTCGTACGGAAGAAGCCTTCGACCGTGCGCTCGCCCGTCAGGAACGGCTTGTCGTTGTCGTCGACGTCCGACGTGATCAGGTCTGCCGCTTCCGCGTCGGTGCGCGCGACCAGCACGGTCGGCGTGCCCATCACGTCGGCCGCGAGACGTGCCGCCGCGAGCTTCGCGACGGCTTCGCGTGTCGGCACGAGCACCTTGCCGCCCATGTGGCCGCACTTCTTCACCGATGCGAGCTGGTCTTCGAAGTGGACGCCCGATGCGCCGGCTTCGATCATCGCCTTCATCAGCTCGAACGCGTTCAGCACGCCACCGAAGCCGGCTTCCGCGTCAGCGACGATCGGCGCGAAGAAATCGACGTAGCCTTCGTCGCCCGGGTTCTTGCCTTCCGACCACTGGATCTGGTCGGCGCGCGTCAGCGTGTTGTTGATGCGCTTCACGACCTGCGGCACCGAGTTCGCCGGGTACAGCGACTGGTCCGGGTACATTTCGCCCGCGAGGTTCGCGTCGCCAGCGACCTGCCAGCCCGACAGGTAGATCGCCTTGAGGCCGGCCTTCACCTGCTGCATCGCCTGGTTGCCGGTCAGTGCGCCGAGCGCGTTGACGAACGGTTCGTTGTTGATCAGGGCCCAGAGCTTTTCCGCGCCGCGTTTCGCGAGCGTGTGCTCGACCTGGATCGAACCGCGCAGGCGGACCACATCCTCAGCCGAGTAGCTGCGCTTGATGCCCTTCCAGCGCGGATCGGCTTCCCATTGCTGTTGCAGTTCCTGTGCCTGTTGCTGACGCGACATGATGTGCTCCTCGAAATGGTGTTGCCTGAATCGGGGTGAATCGAACGGGGGTGATGCTGTTCACGAAGCAGGGAGTGACGCGTTTCGGTTCGTGAGGTCTTGTATAAGAGTCTAGGCAAACCACAGATCGCGAAACAGAGGCTTTGTCAGGAAGTTTTGAAATTTTTAATTGTTTTAAATCAAGTTCTTGCGTCGTTAATTCCGAGATATAAAATGCATTTTCCCATCCTGCAACACACCGGGTTGTGCCACGCAGCATGATTTTTTACGACGCAAAAAAATTTTCCGCATCGTGAAATGACGGCGAGGGCGAAAAAAAACCGGCGCGGGTGCGCCGGTTGCGTGTTGCGGGGCGGGTGACGGACGGCCTGCGAGGCCGCCCGCGCGCCATTACGACGCCGAATTGCCGCGTCGCGGGCCGCCGCGCTGGCCGTCGCTGCGGCGGTTGCCACCGTCACGGCTGCCGCTCGGCTTGCCGCTCCAGCCACCATTGCCGCCGTTGCCGCCGCCATAGCTGC
>NZ_JAAGPL010000096.1:0-31601 GCF_017104785.1 Burkholderia sp. Ac-20353
GAAGGCGCACCGCGCCAGGGTGCGCAGGGCGGTCAGGGCAAGCGCGGTGGCGCGGCCACCAGTGCCGCCAGTGCCGCGGCCAGCGAGGCGCCCCAGGACGACCTGTTCGCCTACGTGACGTCGCCGGCGTTCGACGCTGACAATTCCGCTGCGGGCAGCGGGGTGCGCGCGCCGATGCTGCGCCGCGGCCGTAGCCAGCCGGCCAACAAGCGCGTGCTGTCGCCGGACGACGATGCACCGAAGCTGCACAAGGTGCTGGCCGAAGCCGGAATGGGCTCGCGCCGTGAAATGGAAGAGCTGATCGTCGCCGGCCGCGTGTCGGTGAACGGCGAGCCGGCGCACATCGGCCAGCGCATCATGCCGACCGACCAGGTGCGGATCAACGGCAAGCCGGTCAAGCGCAAGCTGCCGAACAAGCCGCCGCGCGTGCTGCTGTACCACAAGCCGACCGGCGAGATCGTCAGCCACGCGGATCCGGAAGGCCGTCCGTCGGTGTTCGATCGCCTGCCGCCGATGAAGACGGCGAAATGGCTCGCGGTCGGTCGCCTCGACTTCAATACCGAAGGCCTGCTGATGCTGACGACGTCGGGCGACCTCGCGAACCGCTTCATGCATCCGCGCTACAGCGTCGAGCGCGAGTACGCGGTGCGGGTGGTCGGCGAGCTGTCCGAGGGGATGCGGCAGAAGCTGCTGCATGGCGTCGAGCTCGATGACGGCCCGGCGAACTTCCTGCGCATCCGCGACGGCGGCGGCGAAGGCACGAATCACTGGTATCACGTCGCGCTGGCCGAAGGCCGCAACCGCGAAGTGCGCCGGATGTTCGAAGCGGCCGGCCTGATGGTGAGCCGCCTGATCCGTACGCGCCACGGCTCGATCCCGCTGCCGCGCGGCCTGAAGCGCGGCCGCTGGGAGGAGCTCGACGAGGCGCAGGTGCGCAAGCTGCTGGCGACCGTCGGCCTGAAGGCGCCGTCGGAAGAGAAGGGCAAGCGCGGTGGCAGCCAGGCGGAGCGCCGCCAGCCGGACCCGATGGAGACGTCGATGGGTTTCATCAACCGCGAGCCGGTGCTGACGACGCACGGCCAGCTCGACCAGCCGCGGCGCGGCCCGCGCCGCGGTGCGGCGGGCGGCGGCTTCGCCGGTCCGAGCGGTTACGGCGGCATGCCGGGCATGTCGGCCGGTTTTGGCGGCAACCGCGCCGGCAACCGTGCCGGCGGGCGCGACGTCGACGGCAACCGTGCGTCGTATGGCACGGGCGGCAAGCGTGGCGGCAGCAGCGCCGGCAAGAGTGGCGGCAACCGCAACCCGAACGGCAACCGCGCGGAAGGCGCCGGTAATGGTGGTGCGGGCGGGGCAGGCGGTGCGCGCGGCGGTCAGCGTCCGCAGCGCAATCGTTCGCGCGGCCGCTGAACGGTCGGGCGCGGCGCAACCTGCCGCGCGTCAGCCGGCAAAATCGGCATGATTCGCCGGTTTTGGCGGCTGACGCTTGGCGTTTGCACCAAAAATCGCTATAATCGCGAAGTCGCTGGGCGTACGGATTTGTTGTGCGGCTCAGGTGCGACCACCGGTAAGAAGATGGGCGTTCCGCCCATTTTTTTTTGCTGAAACGGTTAGGCATCTCGGGTAGCGCTTCCTGCGCCGGCTAAGGCGCGCGCCCGCGGGTGAATTCGCGAGCGGCGGGCGCGAACACCTGAGAGGACACAGTGCAACTGACGGAACTGATAGAAACCACGGTCACCGGGCTCGGCTACGAGTTGGTGGATCTCGAGCGCACCGGGCGCGGCATGCTTTGCATCTACATCGATCAGCCTGCCGGCATCTCGCTCGAAGATTGCGAAAAGGTCACGCGTCAGCTCCAGCACGTCTTGACGGTCGAAAACATCGATTACGAACGGCTCGAAGTCTCGTCCCCGGGGCTCGACCGCCCGTTGAAGAAGCTGGCCGACTTCGAGCGCTTCGCCGGATGCGAAGTCTCCGTGACCTTGAAAAAGCCGCTGGATGGGCGCAAGACCTATCGCGGCATTCTGCACGCGCCGAATGGCGAAACGATCGGTTTGGAATTTGAGAGGAATAAGGGCGAGGCAGCCATGCTGGATTTCACGCTGGCCGACATCGACAAAGCCCGCCTGATTCCGCGAGTTGACTTTAGGAGCCGCAAATAATGAGTCGCGAAGTGTTGATGCTGGTGGATGCGCTGGCGCGCGAGAAAAACGTCGACAAGGATGTCGTGCTGGGTGCCCTCGAGGCGGCACTCGCATCGGCTTCCAAGAAGCTGTTCGACGAAGGCGCCGAGATCCGCGTCCATATCGATCGCGAAAGCGGCGAGCACGAAACCTTCCGTCGCTGGCTCGTCGTACCCGACGAAGCGGGCCTGCAGGAGCCGGATCGCGAGATCCTGCTGTTCGAGGCGCGTGAGCAGAAGGGCGACGTCGAAGTCGGCGACTACATCGAGGAGTCGGTGCCGTCGATCGAGTTCGGCCGCATCGGCGCGCAGGCTGCCAAGCAGGTGATCCTGCAGAAGGTACGCGACGCGGAGCGCGAGCAGATCCTGAACGACTACCTCGAGCGCGGCGAAAAGATCATGACCGGCACGGTGAAGCGCCTCGACAAGGGCAACTTCATCGTCGAATCGGGCCGTGTCGAGGCGCTGCTGCGCCGCGACCAGCTGATCCCGAAGGAAAACCTGCGCGTGGGCGACCGCGTGCGCGCGTACATCGCGAAGGTCGACCGCACCGCGCGCGGCCCGCAGATCGAGCTGTCGCGCACCGCGCCGGAATTCCTGATGAAGCTGTTCGAGATGGAAGTGCCGGAGATCGAGCAGGGCCTGCTCGAGATCAAGGCGGCAGCGCGCGATCCGGGCGTGCGTGCGAAGATCGGCGTCATCGCATACGACAAGCGGATCGATCCGATCGGCACCTGTGTCGGCATTCGCGGCTCGCGCGTGCAGGCGGTGCGTAATGAGCTTGGTGGCGAAAATATCGACATCGTGCTATGGTCCGAGGATCCCGCCCAATTCGTGATCGGCGCGCTCGCGCCGGCAGCCGTCCAGTCGATCGTCGTCGATGAAGAAAAGCATTCGATGGACGTCGTCGTCGACGAAAACGAACTCGCTGTCGCGATCGGCCGCAGCGGTCAGAACGTGCGCCTTGCCGGCGAACTGACCGGCTGGCAGATCAACATCATGACGCCGGACGAGTCCGCCCTGAAGCAGGGCGAAGAACGCGACAGGCTGCGTGCACTGTTCATGGCGCGTCTCGACGTCGACGAAGAAGTTGCCGACATCCTGATCGACGAAGGCTTCACGAGCCTCGAAGAGATCGCTTACGTGCCGCTCAACGAAATGCTCGAGATCGAGGCGTTCGACGAGGATACCGTGCACGAGCTGCGCAACCGCGCACGCGATGCGCTGCTGACGATGGCGATCGCGAACGAAGAAAAGGTCGAAAACGCCGCTCTGGATTTGAAGAGCCTCGACGGCATCACGCCGGAGTTGCTCGCGAAGCTGGCCGAACACGGCATGCAGACGCGCGACGATGTCGCCGAGCTGGCAGTAGATGAATTGGTCGACATGACCGGGATGGAAGAGGATGCCGCTAAGGCGTTGATCATGAAAGCACGTGAACATTGGTTCCAGTGAGAAATGACCATGGCGCACTGATTTGATGGCGGCCGTATGGCCTGACCCGATGCTAACCGCAAGGAATCGGTCCTTGCACTAAGAGGAATGAATGGCGAGTAACAACGTAGCCCAATTTGCCGCGGAACTGAAAATGCCTGCTGGTGTGCTGCTCGAACAGCTGCAGGCAGCGGGCGTCCAGAAAGCGAGTGAAGACGATGCGCTGTCCGAGGCGGACAAGGCGCGTCTGCTCGATCATCTGCGCAAGTCGCACGGTGCGTCCGATGGCGACAAGCGCAAGATCACGCTGACCCGCAAGCATACGTCGGAGATCAAGCAGTCCGACGCGACGGGCAAGGCTCGCACCATTCAGGTCGAGGTGCGCAAGAAGCGCACGTTCGTCAAGCGTGACGACGTGAGCGATGCCGCGGAGCAAGGTCAGGCACCGGCCGCCGAAGCAGGTGACGACGAGGAACTGAAGCGTCGCGAGGAAGAGGCACGCCGCGAGGCCGAGCTGCTCGAGAAGCAGGCTCAGGAACTGCTCGAGCGCCAGGAGCGCCTCGAGCGCGAGGAAGCGGAACGCCGCGCCCGCGAGGAAGCGGCCGAAGCGGAACGTCGTCGCGCCGAGGAAGAGGCGGTGGCGAAGCGCGCAGCGGCCGAGGCCGCAGCTGCGCAGCAGGCTGCAGCCCAGCAAGCCGCCGCGGCCGAGCAGGAATCGGTGCGTGCGCAGTCCGCGCAGGACGAAGCGCGCGCGGCTGCCGAGCGTGCAGCGCAGCGCGAAGCGGCGAAGAAGGCCGAGGACGCCGCCCGCGAAGCGGCGGACAAGGCGCGCGCCGAGCAGGCAGAGATCAGCAAGCGCCGTGCGGCCGCCGAGGCCGAAGCGCGCGCGATCCGCGAGATGATGAACACGCCGCGCAAGGCCGTGGTCAAGGCAGTCGAGCCGCCGAAGCCGGTGGAACCGCCGAAGCCGGCCGAAGCGAAGGGCACGTTGCACAAGCCGGCGAAGCCGGAAGGCGCACAGGCGCGTCCGGCCGTGAAGAAGCCGGCGGGCGCGGCACCGGCGACGACGCAGGCGCCGGCTGGCGCGGGCGACCGCAACAAGAAGCCGGGCGCCGGCAAGGGCGGCTGGCAGGACGACGCCGCAAAGCGTCGCGGCATCAAGACGCGTGGCGATTCGAGCGGCGGCGTCGACCGCGGCTGGCGCGGCGGCCCGAAGGGCCGTGGCCGTCACCAGGACAGCGCATCGTCGTTCCAGGCGCCGACCGAGCCGATCGTCCGTGAAGTGCACGTGCCGGAAACCATTTCGGTGGCCGACCTGTCGCACAAGATGGCTATCAAGGCATCCGAAGTCATCAAGGTGATGATGAAGATGGGCCAGATGGTCACGATCAACCAGGTGCTGGACCAGGAAACCGCGATGATCGTCGTCGAGGAACTGGGCCACCGCGCGGTTGCCGCGAAGCTGGACGATCCGGAAGCGCTGCTGGTCGAGGGCGAAACCGGCACCGATGCAGAGCAGCTGCCGCGTCCGCCGGTCGTCACCGTGATGGGTCACGTCGACCACGGCAAGACCTCGCTGCTCGACTACATCCGCCGCGCGAAGGTTGCGGCCGGTGAAGCGGGCGGCATTACGCAGCACATCGGCGCTTACCACGTCGAAACGCCGCGCGGCGTCGTCACGTTCCTGGATACCCCCGGTCACGAGGCGTTCACGGCAATGCGTGCACGCGGCGCGAAGGCGACCGACATCGTCGTGCTGGTGGTGGCAGCCGACGACGGCGTGATGCCGCAGACGAAGGAAGCCATCTCGCACGCGAAGGCGGGCGGTGTGCCGATCGTCGTCGCGATCAACAAGATCGACAAGCCGGACGCGAACCCGGACCGCGTGAAGCAGGAACTGGTCGCGGAAGGCGTCGTGCCGGAAGAATACGGTGGCGAATCGCCGTTCGTGCCGGTCTCGGCGAAGACGGGTGCCGGCATCGACGACCTGCTCGAGAACGTGCTGCTGCAAGCCGAAGTGCTGGAGCTGAAGGCGCCGGTCGAAGCGGCGGCGAAGGGTATCGTGATCGAAGCGAAGCTCGACAAGGGCAAGGGCCCGGTCGCGACGATGCTGGTGCAGTCCGGTACGCTGAACCGTGGCGACATCGTGCTCGCAGGCACGGCCTATGGCCGCGTGCGTGCGATGCTCGACGAGAACGGCAAGCCGACGAAGGAAGCCGGTCCGTCGATCCCGGTCGAGATCCAGGGTCTGTCCGAAGTGCCGGGCGCAGGCGAGGAAGTGATCGTGCTGCCGGACGAGCGCAAGGCGCGTGAAATCGCCCTGTTCCGTCAGGGCAAGTTCCGCGACGTGAAGCTCGCGAAGCAGCAGGCCGCGAAGCTGGAAAGCATGCTCGAGCAGATGGGCGAAGGCGAAGTGCAGAACCTGCCGCTCATCATCAAGGCCGACGTGCAGGGTTCGCAGGAAGCGCTCGTGCAGTCGCTGCTCAAGCTGTCGACCAGCGAAGTGCGCGTGCAGATCGTGCACAGTGCGGTGGGTGGCATCAGCGAAAGCGACGTCAACCTCGCAACGGCGTCGAAGGCGGTCATCATCGGCTTCAACACGCGTGCAGATGCGCAGGCGCGCAAGCTCGCGGAAGCGAACGGCGTCGACATCCGCTACTACAACATCATCTATGACGCAGTGGATGAGGTGAAGGCTGCGATGTCGGGCATGCTGGCACCGGAGAAGCGCGAAGTCATCACCGGTATGGTCGAGGTGCGCCAGGTGTTCAAGGTGCCGAAGGTCGGCACGGTCGCAGGCTGTATGGTCACGGACGGTATCGTCAAGCGCTCGTCGTCGGTGCGCGTGCTGCGCAACAACGTCGTGATCTTCACGGGCGAACTCGAATCGCTGAAGCGCTTCAAGGACGACGTGAAGGAAGTCAAGCAAGGCTTCGAGTGCGGTATGTCGGTGAAGAATTTCAACGACGTCATCGAAGGCGACCAGTTCGAAGTCTTCGAAGTGACCGAAGTCGCGCGTACGCTGTAAGCATCGCGCATCGGCTCATGGGCGGGGCAGGCGAGGGCCTGTCCCGCCCATTTTCATGGTGGCGCCAATGGCCGCCGCTTTATCCTGATTAACGGATCAGGGATCGATCATGTCCAGGAAACGTACTTCTCCCAATCGCAATGTCCAGATCGCCGACCAGATTCAGCGCGATCTGTCCGAACTCATCATGCGCGAGGTCAAGGACCCGCGCATCGGTATCGTGACCATCCAGAGCGTGGAACTCACGCCCGACTACGCGCACGCGAAGGTGTACTTCACGGCGCTCACCGGGGACCCCGTCTCGACGCAGGACGCGCTGAACCACGCGTCGGGCCATCTGCACAACCTGCTGTTCAAGCGCCTGCACATCCATACGGTGCCGACGCTGCACTTCCATTACGACCAGACGATCGAGAAGGCCGTCGAGATGTCGCGCCTGATCAAGGAAGCGAACTCGACGCGTGCGCTGGACGACGACGAGACCGGCGCGCCCGCCAAGGAAGACTGAGCTCGCCTGGCCTATGACGACAGTAGCCCCTCAACGTCCGCGCGTGCCCCGGCGCGCGCTGGACGGCGTCCTCCTGCTCGACAAGCCGGTTGGCCTGTCGAGCAACGATGCGCTGATTCGTGCAAAGCGCCTGCTTCTCGCGAAGAAAGCCGGCCATACCGGCACGCTCGACCCGCTGGCTTCGGGCCTGCTGCCGCTGTGCTTCGGCGAGGCGACGAAGTTCTCGCAGGATCTGCTCGAAGCGGACAAGACCTACGAAGCGACGATGCGCCTCGGCGTGCGCACGGCGACCGGGGATGCGGAAGGCGAGGTGCTCGACACGCGCCCTGTCGAATGCGACCGGGCAGCCGTGGAAGCGGCGCTCGTGCGTTTTACCGGCGAGATCGTGCAGGTGCCGCCGATGTATTCGGCGCTCAAGCGCGACGGTAAGCCGCTCTACGAATATGCCCGTGCGGGCCAGACGGTCGAGCGCGAAGGCCGCAACGTGACGATCCATGCGCTCGACCTGCTCGCATGCGAGCTGCCCGACGTGACGTTTCGCGTGACCTGCAGCAAGGGCACGTACGTGCGTACGCTGGCCGAAGACATCGGCGAGGCGCTCGGTTGCGGCGCGCACCTGACGATGCTGCGTCGCACGGGTGTCGGCACGTTGACGCTCGACCACGCAGTGACGCTCGACGCGTTGTCCGACGCCGACGAATCCGCGCGCGATGCGTGGCTGCAGCCGGTCGATGCGCTGCTGTCGACGTTTCCAATGGTCCGTCTCGACGACGCGTGCGCGAAGCGCTTCCTGCATGGCCAGCGCCTGAAGCTGTCGGAACTCGCGCACATCGACGCGGGCGAAGGCGAGCGCGTGCGCGTCTACGATGCAACGCGGCTGCTCGGCGTTGCCCGTGCGGCGAACGGTGTGCTCGCGCCGGAGCGGCTCGTCGTCACGGCGGCGTGACGCAACGCGACGTGTGCGCGTCGTTGGCAGCAAAAGGTAGTAAAGGGCGGCATACGCCAGCATAATCCCGCACAAGGCAGCACAAAAAAGGCCCGGTCGACTTGTCGACCGGGCCTTTGCTTTTGCGCCGACCGGCGCCGCGTTCAGTGAGCTGCCGATGCCGCCGCGCCCGCATCGCCGCCACCCGCACGCTCGGGTTTCGTGATCCAGATCAGCGCGATCAGCAGCACGAAGATCGCGGCCGAGATGTAGAACAGGTCGTTCACGCCGAGCTGCGCGGCCTGCTGCGTCGCCATGTTGTTGATCAGGCCGTGCGCCTGCTGCTGGGTCAGGCCGAGATTGCCCATCTGCGTGACGGCCTGGTTGAACGTCGGGTTGTACGCGTTCGCCTGCTCGACCAGTTGCGCGTGGTGGAAGTTGTTCCGGTGATCCCACGCGGTCTGGAAGATCGACGTGCCGATGCCGCCGCACATGATCCGCACGAAGTTCGACAGGCCCGACGCCGCAGGAATGCGGTGGCCGGGCAGGCCGGACAGCGTGATCGACACGAGCGGAATGAAGAAGCCGGCCATCGCGATGCCCTGCACGAGCGTCGGCAGCGTCAGCGACCATTCGTCGACGCCCGTCGTGTAACGGGAGCGCATCCAGAAGCACAGCGCAAAGATCAGGAACGACGCTGTCGAGATATAGCGCGGATCGGTGCGCGGCAAATACTTCCCGGTGAGCGGCGACAGCAGGATCGCGAACAGCCCGACAGGCGCCATCACGAGACCGGCGTCGGTCGCGGTGTAGCCGATCTGCGTCTGCAGCCACAGCGGCAACAGCACGAGGTTGCCGAAGTACAGGCCGTACCCGATCGACAGCGCGACCGTCCCGCCGGTGAAGTTCCGCATGCGGAACAGCGACAGGTCGACGACCGGGTGCTCGGCGGTCAGTTCCCAGATGACGAAGAACGCGAACGCGATGACGGCGGTCAGCGCGAGCACGATGATGGTCGTCGACGCGAACCAGTCGAGATCCTTGCCCTTGTCGAGCATGATCTGCAGCGAGCCGACCCAGACGACCAGCAGCGCGAGGCCGACGCCGTCGATCGGCGCGCGGCGCACCGCCGACTCGCGCCGGCGGTAGATCATCCACGTCGCGGCCGCGGCGGCGATGCCGACCGGGATGTTGACGTAGAAGATCCATGGCCACGAGTAGTTGTCCGAGATCCAGCCGCCGAGGATCGGGCCGGCCACGGGCGCGATCAGCGTCGTCATCGCCCACAGCGCGAGCGCCATCGGCGCCTTCGCGCGCGGATAGCTCGAAAGCAGCAGCGCTTGCGACAACGGAATCATCGGGCCGGCAACCGCGCCTTGCAGCACGCGCGATGCGAGCAGGAACGGCAGGTTGGGCGAGAGCCCGCACATCCACGACGAAATCACGAACAGGATGATCGACGCGAGGAACAGGCGAACCTGCCCGAAGCGATCGGTGAGCCAGCCCGTCAGCGGCACGGAGATCGCGTTCGCGACCGCGAACGACGTGATGACCCACGTGCCCTGGTCGGCCGATACGCCGAGATCGCCCGAGATCGTCGGGATCGCGACGTTCGCGATCGACGTGTCGAGCACGTTCATGAACACGGCGAGCGACACCGCGATCGTGCCGATCACGAGCTGCCCGCCCTGCAAGGGCGGGTGAGAGACAGGAGGCTGGGCCATGTCGGTGGTTTTTCGGGATCGGAACGGGTTACATCATCTTCGCGATGCTGTTCTGCTTCGCCGGGGCCGGCGCCGCTGCCGACGCGTTGCCGCCCGCGTTCTCCGCGACGATGCGGGCGATTTCGGCGTTGGCTTCGTCACCGTACTTCGCGAACACGTCGGTCTGGTAGACCGTGTTCTGTACGTTGCCGAGCTGGTTGCCGCTCTCGTCCTTGATGTTGACGTCGACCTGCATCGACAGGCCGATACGGAGCGGATGCTTTTCGAGATCCTGCGGATCGATCTCGACACGCACCGGCAGGCGCTGCACGACCTTGATCCAGTTGCCGGTCGCGTTCTGCGCGGGCAGCAGCGAGAACGCCGAGCCGGTACCGGCCGAGAAGCCGACGACCTTGCCGTGATAGACGACCGACGAGCCGTAGATGTCGGCCGTCAGCTCGACCGGCTGGCCGATGCGCATGTGCTTCAGCTGGACTTCCTTGAAGTTCGCGTCGATCCACACGGCGTTCAGCGGCACGACCGACATCAGCGGCGTGCCCGGCGACACGCGCTGGCCGACCTGCACCGAGCGTTTCGCGACGTAGCCGGTGACCGGCGCGGGCAGCGTGTTGCGCGCGTTCGCGAGATACGCGTCGCGGACCTTCGCGGCCGCGGCGAGCACGTTCGGATGCGATGCGATCGTCGTGTTCGCGGTCAGCGCGCGGTTCGACGCGAGCTGCTGTTGCGCGGCGTCGAGCGACGCCTGCGCGGCGCGCACCGCGTCACGGGCGTGCGAGATTTCTTCCTGCGACACGGCGCCCGTCTGCGCGACCGCGACGCGGCGGTGCAGATCGTCGTCGGCCTTCGACAGGTCCGACTGGCGCAGCGCGACCTGCGCGCGGTACTGGTCGTCGTTGACGAACAGGCCGCGCACCTGGCGCACCGTCTGCGCGAGGTTCGCCTCGGCCTGCTGCAGCGAGACCTGCGAGTCGGCCGGATCGAGCACGACCAGCGGATCGCCTGCCTTCACGGTCTGCGTGTCGTCGGCCTTCACCGCGATCACGGTGCCCGTCACTTGCGGCGTGATCTGCACGACGTTGCCGTTCACGTACGCATCGTCGGTGCTCTCGTGGAAGCGCGCGACGAGGAAGTAGTACAGCCCGTACGCGATAGCCGCGATCACGATGACCGCGACGAGCAGCGTCATCATCCGTTTGCGCTTGCCGTTGCTCTGCGCCTGGGCGCTGGCGGCGTTTTGTTGGGGGTCGCTCATGGCGAGGTTCTCCGTCCGATTATTTCGAGTGTCTGCGTAGTGGTCGTGCCGATTCAGTTCGCGGCCTGCTGCGCGGCCTGCTTATCGGCCTCCTGAGCGGGCTTCGCCTGCGCGGCGCGATCGGCATCGGGTGCGGCGAGGCGGCTGCCGGTGGCGTCGAAGCCGCCGCCGAGCGCCTTGATCAGCGCGAACTGCATGTCGCGCCGCCGCATCTTCAGGTTGGTCACGGTCTGCTCCGATGCGAGGCGGTTGCTGTCCGCATTCAGCACCTGCAGTTGCGGCGACAGGCCGGCCTTGTAGCGGATCACGGCCAGGTCGTAGGCGCGCGTCGATGCGTCGAGCGCGCGTTGCGCGTCGTCCATCTGCCTGTCGATCGTGCGGATCGACGCGACCTGCGTCGCGACGTCGTTCATCGCGCCGATCAGCGTCTGGTTGTAGTTCGCGACCGTCAGGTCGAAGTCTGCATAGCGGCCCTTGAGCTGCGCGCGCAGCGCGCCGGCGTCGAAGATCGGCAGGTGGACCGCGGGGCCGAACTGTGCCTGGCGGCTCGCGAAGTTCAGGAATTTGCCCCAGCCGAACGCATCGAAGCCGAAGCCTGCCGCGAGGTTCACGTCGGGGTAGAACTCGGCCTTGGCTTCCTTCACGTCGTGCATCGCGGCTTCGACCTGCCAGCGCGCCGCGACGATGTCGGGGCGGCGCGACACGAGGTCGACCGGCAGGTTGTCGGGCAGCGTGACGGCGCCGCCCGGATTCAGCACCGGCGCCGCGATCTTCAGCCCGCGGTCCGGCCCCTTGCCGAGCAGCGCGGCGAGCTGATAGCGGACCGTCGTGATCTGGCCTTCGAGGTCGGACAGCGACGCCTGGGTCGTCGCGACGTTGCCGCGCGCGGTCTGGCGTTCGACGTTCGTGTCGAGGCCGGCCGTCACGCGGCCGTCGGTGATCTTGCCGACGGTCTGGCGGTTGACGATCTCGCGCTGCGCGATATCACGCAGTGCATACAGTTGCGCGAGCGAGTTGTAGGTGCGCGCGATCGACGACGCGAGCGTGACGCGCGCCTGCTGCAGGTCGGCCTCGGCGGCCTTTTCCTGCGACACGGCAGTATGCAGGCGCTCGCGGTTCTTGCCCCACAGGTCGAGATCCCACGACGCGCTCGCGAGCGCGTTGTTCTCGCTGTACCACGCGCCGCCGTACGGAGGCGGGAAGAGCGCGTTGCCCGAATACAGCTCGCGCGTCCACGAGTAGCTCGCTTCGGCCTTCGGCAGCAGGTTCGAGCGCGACGACTCGATATACGACGACGCCTTCGCGATTCGCGCCTGCGCCTGCGCGATCGACGGATTGTCGGCGAGCGCCTCGTCGATCAGCTTCGGCAACTGCGGATCGCCGAACTGGGCGGCCCAGTCGAGCGACGGCCACTTGCCGCCTTCGGCCGGCAGGCTCTGGGCGGTGTCGAATTGCGACGCGGGCGCGATCTGCTTGTCGCTCTTGATGCCGATGTAGTTCGCGCAGCCCGCCAGCGCCAGCGCGGCGACCGCGGCAGCGACGGCAGCCCGGCACGACCCGGCACGCACGGACAACGGGGAGGATTTCATCGCGCGAATCCCTGGCTCGGAATGGATGATGGACACTGCAAGGATTTCCTTACATTAATCTGTCGATGTTGATTGTTATGGCAACTATTACGCGTTGCTGCTGCCGGCCGCTTCGCAGTAGTTGCTGAGGATCCGGCGCAGCATGCTCTTCAGGAAGCCGACTTCTTCCGGCGTAAAGCCGTCCAGCAACTGGTCGAGCACGCTGCGGAAGATCGGCGGCAGCTGCTCGGCGAGCGCGCGGCCTTCGTCGGTGAGTTCGAGCCGCACGACGCGACGGTCCTCGATGCTGCGCACGCGGCACAGCAGGCCGCGCTTCTCGACGCGGTCGAGCAGGCGCGTCACCGCGCTCGCGTCGATCGCGTATTCGCGCGCGAGCTCCGCGGCCGTCGAACATTTGCCGACCGCGATCATGAACAGCATGCTCGCCTGCGTGCCGGTGATGCCGAGCTCTTCCTGCGTGCGCTGCGTGACCAGGTTGGTCATCAGCGATTTCACGCGCGACATCAGATAACCGACGCTGTCGTTCATCTGGTACGTCAGAAGCGATAGGGACTGAGAATTGGAAGAGGACGGATCCGACATAAAACCCTGAAGCTGCAATAGTTGACTAGGCAGCAGTATAGGCACAATTGCTTGCCTCGGCAAATGTTAATCGAACCATAGAGGCCGTGCTCGGCGCGGAGCAATACCCCTGACGAATGAGGGTCTTTAGCGGGTCTTTAGGCGGTCCCTGGCGGGTCGTTGTGCGGTGGCGGCGAGCGCGGCGGGGCAGCCGGCGCTGCTGGCGATGAACGGGGCCGTATCCATCTTGCCGCGGCGCAACGCTCTGTCAGCTGGCGACATTTGTGCGTGCTATAATCCGTCGCTTCCCAAGCTGCAGTGCGCACGCACGTGAAATACGTCCGTGCGCGTTTGCGCGTTCAATCGATTTTCAGGTTTCTATGTCCCGCGCCCTTCGTAACATCGCCATCATCGCCCACGTCGACCACGGCAAGACGACGCTCGTCGACCAACTGCTCCGCCAGTCCGGCACCTTCCGCGAGAACCAGCAGATTGCCGAACGGGTGATGGACTCGAACGACATCGAAAAGGAACGCGGGATCACGATTCTCGCGAAGAACTGCGCGGTCGAATACGAAGGCACGCACATCAACATCGTCGACACCCCGGGGCACGCCGACTTCGGCGGCGAAGTGGAGCGTGTGCTGTCGATGGTCGACTCGGTGCTGCTGCTGGTCGACGCCGTCGAGGGCCCGATGCCGCAGACGCGCTTCGTCACGAAGAAGGCGCTCGCGCTCGGCCTGAAGCCGATCGTCGTCGTCAACAAGATCGACCGCCCGGGCGCGCGCATCGACTGGGTCATCAACCAGACCTTCGACCTGTTCGACAAGCTCGGCGCGACCGAAGAGCAGCTCGACTTCCCGATCGTCTACGCGTCGGGCCTGAACGGCTACGCGTCGCTCGACCCGGCCGCACGCGACGGCGACATGCGCCCGCTGTTCGAGGCGATCCTCGCGCACGTGCCGGTTCGCCCGGCCGACCCGGATGCGCCGCTGCAGCTGCAGATCACGTCGCTCGACTATTCGACGTACGTCGGCCGGATCGGCGTCGGCCGCATCACGCGCGGCCGCATCAAGCCGGGCCAGCCGGTCGTGATGCGCTTCGGCCCGGAAGGCGACGTGCTGAACCGCAAGATCAACCAGGTGCTGTCGTTCAAGGGCCTCGAGCGCGTGCAGGTCGAGTCGGCCGAAGCGGGCGACATCGTGCTGATCAACGGTATTGAAGACGTCGGCATCGGCGCAACGATCTGCGCGGTGGATACGCCGGAAGCGCTGCCGATGATCACCGTCGACGAGCCGACGCTGACGATGAACTTCCTCGTCAACTCGTCGCCGCTCGCGGGCCGTGAAGGCAAGTTCGTGACGAGCCGCCAGATCCGCGACCGCCTGATGAAGGAGCTGAACCACAACGTCGCGCTGCGCGTGCGTGACACGGGCGACGAAACGGTGTTCGAAGTGTCGGGCCGCGGCGAACTGCACCTGACGATTCTCGTCGAGAACATGCGTCGTGAGGGCTACGAAATGGCCGTGTCGCGTCCGCGCGTCGTGATGCAGGAAATCGACGGCGTGCGCCACGAGCCGTACGAACTGCTGACGGTCGACCTCGAAGACGAACACCAGGGCGGCGTGATGGAAGAACTCGGCCGCCGCAAGGGCGAAATGCTCGACATGGCGTCGGACGGCCGTGGCCGCACGCGTCTGGAATACAAGATTCCGGCACGCGGCCTGATCGGCTTCCAGAGCGAATTCCTGACGCTCACGCGCGGCACGGGCCTGATGAGCCACATCTTCGACTCGTACGCACCGCTCAAGGACGGTTCGGTCGGCGAGCGCCGCAACGGCGTGCTGATCTCGCAGGACGACGGCGCCGCAGTTGCATACGCGCTGTGGAAGCTGCAGGACCGCGGCCGCATGTTCGTGAAGCCGGGCGACGCGCTCTATGAGGGCATGATCATCGGCATCCACAGCCGCGACAACGACCTCGTCGTGAACCCGATCAAGGGCAAGCAACTGACCAACGTGCGTGCATCGGGTACCGACGAAGCCGTGCGTCTCGTGCCGCCGATCCAGATGTCGCTCGAATACGCAGTCGAATTCATCGACGAAGACGAGCTCGTCGAGGTGACGCCGCAGTCGATCCGCCTGCGCAAGCGTCACCTGAAGGAACACGAGCGTCGCCGCGCGAGCCGCGAAGGCGCGGTCGACTGACCCGCGTTCTGCGCGCCGGAGCGATTCCGGCACGACGAAACAGCACGAAAAGGCCGCCTTCGGGCGGCCTTTTTTGTACGTCGGCGACCGGCAAGCAGCATGCGTGCAAAACAATGTTTCACGGGGTCGCTTCAATCCGGCCGGATCCCCGTCGCGCCTTGTGCTATCGTGCTTTCCCGCGTGAATCCCGGTATCGGTTCTGTGATATGCTGCGCGCACGCAAGTTTTAGGTCCTTCCAAGCAAGACTTGATTCGCAATCCGCTAAACGGTCAGGCCGTGTCGCGGAAGGTTGAGCAACCCGCTATTTCTCGAGAAGCTCGAAGAAAGGTGAGCGTAAAATGTCAGATGTCATGAAGCAGTTCCAGCTGAACTCCTATCTGTTCGGCGGCAATGCTTCGTACGTAGAAGAATTGTACGAAGCATATCTCGATAATCCGGCGTCAGTGCCCGAGAACTGGCGTGAGTATTTCGACGCGTTGCAGAACGTTCCTGCAGCGGACGGCTCGAACGCCAACGACGTGGCGCATTTCCCGATCGTCGAATCGTTCGCAGAGCGTGCGAAGGCCAATGCCTTCATCCCGCGCGAAAGCACCAGCAATCTGGCCACCGCGCGCAAGCAGGTCCACGTCCAGTCCCTGATCAGCGCATATCGCTTCCTTGGTTCGCAATGGGCCAACCTCGATCCCCTGAAGCGTCGCGAACGTCCGGCCATCCCCGAACTCGAACCCGCGTTCTACGACTTCTCCGAGGGCGACCTCGACCAGACGTTCAGCGCGAGCAACCTGTATTTCGGTTTCGACCAGGCATCGCTGCGCGACATCGTCAAGGGTCTGCGCGACACGTACTGCGGCACGATCGGCGCCGAATTCATGTACATCAGCGATCCGGAGCAGAAGCGCTGGTGGCAGGAGCGCCTGGAGTCGACCCGCGCGACGCCGAATTTCACGGCTGACAAGAAGAAGCACATCCTGAACCGCCTGACGGCAGCGGAAGGCCTCGAGCGCTATCTGCACACCAAGTACGTCGGCCAGAAGCGCTTCTCGCTCGAAGGCGGCGAAAGCTTCATCGCGTCGATGGACGAAGTCGTCCAGCACGCAGGCAAGAAGGGCGTGCAGGAAATCGTGATCGGCATGGCCCACCGCGGCCGTCTGAACGTGCTGGTCAACACGCTCGGCAAGATGCCGGCGGACCTGTTCGCCGAATTCGAAGGCAAGCACGTCGACGACCTGCCGGCCGGTGACGTGAAGTACCACAAGGGTTTCTCGTCGGACGTGTCGACGCAGGGCGGCCCGGTCCACCTGTCGCTCGCGTTCAACCCGTCGCACCTCGAAATCGTCAACCCGGTGGTCGAAGGTTCCGCGAAGGCGCGGATGGACCGTCGCGGCGACGAAGACGGCCTGCAGGTGCTGCCGGTGCAGATCCACGGCGACGCGGCCTTCGCAGGCCAGGGCGTCGTGATGGAAACGCTGAACCTCGCGCAGACGCGCGGTTACGGCACGCACGGCACGCTGCACATCGTCATCAACAACCAGATCGGCTTCACGACGTCCGACCCGCGCGATGCGCGCTCGACGCTGTACTGTACCGACGTCGTCAAGATGATCGAGGCGCCGGTGCTGCACGTGAACGGCGACGATCCGGAAGCGGTGATCCTCGCGACGCAGATCGCGATCGACTACCGGATGCAGTTCCACAAGGATGTCGTGATCGACATCGTCTGCTTCCGCAAGCTGGGCCACAACGAGCAGGACACGCCGGCCGTTACGCAGCCGCTGATGTACAAGAAGATCGCGCAGCACCCGGGCACCCGTGCGCTGTACGCCGAGAAGCTCGTGCAGCAGGGCGTGATCGCTGCGGAGGACATCGACGGTTACGTGAAGGCGTACCGCAAGGCGATGGACGACGGTCATCACACGGTCGATCCGGTCCTGTCGAACTACAAGAGCAAGTACGCGGTCGACTGGGTTCCGTTCCTGAACCGCAAGTGGACTGACGCCGCCGATACGGCCGTGCCGCTCGCCGAACTGAAGCGTCTCGGCGAACGCATCACGACCGTGCCGGACAACTTCAAGGTCCACCCGCTCGTCGAGCGCGTGATCAACGACCGCCGCAACATGGCGCGTGGTGACCAGCCGCTCGACTGGGGCATGGGCGAACACCTTGCGTTCGCATCGCTCGTCGCGTCGGGCTACTCGGTGCGCCTGACCGGCCAGGACTCGGGCCGCGGCACGTTCACGCACCGTCACGCGGTGCTGCACGACCAGAACCGCGAGCGCTGGAACGATGGCACGTACGTGCCGCTGCAGAACATCGCCGAGAGCCAGGCGAAGTTCACGGTGATCGACTCGGTGCTGTCGGAAGAGGCGGTGCTGGGCTTCGAATACGGCTACTCGACCGCCGAGCCGAACACGCTCGTGCTGTGGGAAGCGCAGTTCGGCGACTTCGTCAACGGTGCGCAGGTCGTGATCGACCAGTTCATCTCGTCGGGCGAAGTGAAGTGGGGCCGCGTGTCGGGCCTGACGATGCTGCTGCCGCACGGCTATGAAGGCCAGGGTCCGGAACACTCGTCGACGCGTATCGAGCGTTTCCTGCAACTGTGCGCGGATCACAACATGCAAGTGGTCCAGCCGACGACGCCGGCACAGATTTTCCACCTGCTGCGCCGTCAGATGATCCGTCTGTTCCGCAAGCCGCTGATCGTCGCAACGCCGAAGTCGCTGCTGCGTCACAAGGAAGCGGTGTCGGACCTGTCGGAACTGGCGAAGGGTTCGTTCCAGCCGGTGCTGGGCGAAACCGACGGCGGCATCGACGCGAAGAAGGTCAAGCGCGTGCTGGCATGCTCGGGCCGTGTGTATTACGACCTCGTCGCGCACCGCCGCGAAACGAAGGCGAACGACGTCGCGATCATCCGTATCGAACAGCTGTATCCGTTCGCGCACAAGCAGTTCGAAGCCGAAATGAAGAAGTACGAGAACGCGACTGAAGTGGTCTGGGTGCAGGACGAGCCGCAGAACCAGGGCCCCTGGTTCTACGTCGAGCACCACCTGAAGGAAGGCATGAAGGAAGGGCAGAAGCTGGCATACAGCGGCCGTCCGGCTTCGGCCTCGCCGGCGGTCGGCTACTACGCGAAGCACTACGAGCAGCAGAAGGCCCTGATCGAAGGGGCATTCGGCCGCCTGAAGAGCGCATCGATCGCGAAATAACCGACGTCAAGCGACGCGGGAAAGCGCACAGCGCTTTCCCGGCTCTTTTGGCCAGCAGGACGCGTATCGCGCCGCACCGGCCGGAAGAATCGCCAGCTCGTCGCCAGCTCGTCATTACCCAGATTAAGCATCCAGGAAAATCACATGGCTATCGTAGAAGTCAAAGTCCCCCAGCTTTCGGAGTCGGTTTCGGAAGCCACCATGCTGCAGTGGAAGAAGAAGCCCGGCGAAGCGGTTGCGCAGGACGAGATCCTGATCGAGCTCGAGACCGACAAGGTCGTGCTCGAAGTGCCGGCACCGGCTGCGGGCGTGCTCGCGCAAGTGCTGCAGAACGACGGTGACACGGTGGTTGCCGACCAGCTGATCGCAACGATCGACACCGAAGCGAAGGCAGGTGCGGCCGAAGCAGCGGCAGGCGCAGCCGAAGTCAAGCCGGCAGCGGCTCCCGCAGCAGCAGCTGCACCGGCGGCTGCCGCAACGGCGTCGAGCACGGCGGCTGCATCGCCGGCCGCGTCGAAGCTGCTGGCCGAGAAGGGCCTGTCCGCAGGCGACGTCGCAGGCTCGGGCCGCGACGGCCGCGTCACGAAGGGCGACGCGCTGGCCGCAGGCAGCGCACCGAAGGCTGCTCCGGCTGCCGCACCGGCGAAGGCCGCTGCGAAGCCGGCACTGCCGGAAGTGAAGGTGCCGGCGTCGGCGACGACCTGGCTGAACGACCGTCCGGAACAGCGCGTGCCGATGTCGCGTCTGCGTGCGCGTATCGCCGAGCGTCTGCTCGAGTCGCAGCAGACCAACGCGATCCTGACGACGTTCAACGAAGTCAACATGCAGCCGGTCATGGACCTGCGCGCGAAGTACAAGGACAAGTTCGAGAAGGAACACGGCGTGAAGCTCGGCTTCATGTCGTTCTTCGTGAAGGCCGCCGTGCACGCGCTGAAGAAGTTCCCGCTCGTGAACGCGTCGATCGACGGTAACGACATCGTCTATCACGGCTACTTCGACATCGGTATCGCCGTCGGCTCGCCGCGCGGCCTCGTGGTGCCGATCCTGCGCAACGCGGATCAGCTGAGCCTCGCGGAGATCGAGAAGAAGATCGCCGAGTTCGGCCAGAAGGCGAAGGACGGCAAGCTGTCGATCGAGGAAATGACGGGCGGTACGTTCTCGATCTCGAACGGCGGCGTGTTCGGCTCGATGCTGTCGACCCCGATCATCAACCCGCCGCAGTCGGCAATCCTCGGCGTGCACGCAACGAAGGATCGCGCAGTCGTCGAGAACGGCCAGATCGTGATCCGTCCGATCAACTACCTGGCGCTGTCGTACGACCACCGGATCATCGACGGCCGCGAAGCGGTGCTGTCGCTCGTCGCAATGAAGGACGCGCTCGAGGATCCGGCACGTCTGCTGCTCGACCTGTAAGCCAAGCCCCCTGCATTGACCCGCTCCGCACGGGCGCGCGACCACGCGCGCCCGTGCGCACGCACAAGAAGAAAGGATTGCCATGTCCAAGGAATTTGACGTCGTCGTGATCGGCGCCGGCCCCGGCGGCTACATCGCCGCGATCCGCGCCGCTCAACTGGGCAAGACCGTTGCCTGTATCGAAAAGTGGAAGAACCCGGCCGGCGCGCTGAAGCTCGGCGGTACCTGCCTGAACGTCGGCTGCATCCCGTCGAAGGCACTGCTCGCATCGTCGGAAGAGTTCGAGAACGCATCGCACCACCTGGCCGACCACGGCATCACGGTTGACGGCGTGAAGGTCGACATCGCGAAGATGCTCGGCCGCAAGGACGCGATCGTCGAGAAGATGACGTCCGGTATCGAGTTCCTGTTCAAGAAGAACAAGATCACCTGGCTGAAGGGTCACGGCAAGTTCGCCGGCAAGACCGATGCCGGCGTGCAGATCGAAGTGAGCGGCGAGGGTGAAACCGAAGTCGTCACCGCGAAGAACGTGATCATCGCGACGGGCTCGAAGGCGCGTCACCTGCCGGGTATTCCGGTCGACAACAAGATCGTTTCGGATAACGAAGGCGCGCTGACGTTCGACACGGTGCCGAAGAAGCTCGCCGTGATCGGCGCGGGCGTGATCGGTCTCGAGCTCGGCTCGGTGTGGCGCCGCCTCGGCGCCGAAGTGACGGTGCTCGAAGCGCTGCCGGCGTTCCTCGGCGCAGCCGACGAAGCGCTCGCGAAGGAAGCCGCGAAGCTGTTCAAGAAGCAGGGCCTCGACATTCACCTCGGCGTGAAGATTGGCGAAGTGAAGGCGACCCCGGACGGCGTGTCGATCGCTTACACGGACAAGGACGGCAACGCGCAGACGCTCGACGCCGACCGCCTGATCGTGTCGGTCGGCCGCGTGCCGAACACCGACAACCTCGGCCTCGAGGCGATTGGCCTGACGGCGAACGAGCGCGGCTTCATCGACGTGGACGACCACTGCCGCACGGCGGTGCCGAACGTGTACGCGATCGGCGACGTGGTGCGTGGCCCGATGCTCGCGCACAAGGCGGAAGACGAAGGCGTGCTGGTCGCGGAAGTGATCGACGGCCAGAAGCCGCACATCGACTACAACTGCATTCCTTGGGTGATCTACACGTACCCGGAAATCGCGTGGGTCGGCAAGACGGAGCAGCAGCTGAAGGCGGAAGGCCGCGAGATCAAGTCGGGCAAGTTCCCGTTCTCGATCAACGGCCGCGCGCTCGGCATGAACGCGCCGGACGGCTTCGTGAAGATGATCGCGGACGCGAAGACCGACGAGCTGCTCGGCGTGCACGTGATCGCCGCGAACGCGTCGGACCTGATCGCGGAAGCCGTGGTGGCGATGGAATTCAAGGCGGCGTCGGAAGACATCGCCCGCATCTGCCATCCGCACCCGTCGATGTCCGAAGTGATGCGCGAAGCGGCACTCGCCGTCGACAAGCGCTCGCTGAACAGCTAAGCGCGCATTGACGCGCCGGCCCGTTCTTGCGGCCGGCGCTGCG
The DNA here is from genome assembly GCF_017104785.1 of Burkholderia sp. Ac-20353. Taxonomy (NCBI): domain Bacteria; kingdom Pseudomonadati; phylum Pseudomonadota; class Betaproteobacteria; order Burkholderiales; family Burkholderiaceae; genus Burkholderia; species Burkholderia sp. Ac-20353. The sequence continues at coordinate 21,581 of NZ_JAAGPL010000096.1, forward strand.
GTCCTACGACGAAGGCGGGCGGGGTTTCCTGCTCGCCTTCGTCTTTTCCGGTTTGCATGATGAACGTCACCGAATACTACGCGCGGGAGCTGACCACGCGCGGCTACCAGTCCGACTCCGCGCAGCGCGCGGCCATCGACCGCCTGCAGCGCTGTTACGACGAGTGGGTCGCGTACAAGGCGCGCCGCTCGAACGCGTTCAAGAAACTCATCATCCATCCGGACCTGCCGCGCGGCGTCTACATGTGGGGTGGCGTCGGGCGCGGCAAGAGCTTCCTGATGGACAGCTTCTATGCGGTCGTGCCCGTGCAGCGCAAGACGCGCCTTCATTTCCACGAGTTCATGCGCGAAGTGCACCGCGAGCTCGAGGAACTGAAGGGGCAGGCCGATCCGCTCGACGAGCTCGCGCGACGCATCGCGAAGCGCTACCGGCTGATCTGCTTCGACGAATTCCACGTGTCGGACATCGCCGACGCGATGATCCTGTACCGGCTGCTCGACCGCCTGTTCATGAATGGCGTGCAGTTCGTGATGACGTCCAACTACGATCCGGACGACCTGTATCCGGACGGCCTGCATCGCGACCGGATGCTGCCCGCGATCGCGCTGATCAAGGAGAAGCTCGACGTGCTGAACGTCGACGCGGGCGTCGACTATCGCCAGCGCACGCTCGCGCAGGTGCAGATGTACCACACGCCGCTCGGCGCGGACGCGGACCGCGCGCTGCGCCACGCGTTCGCGCAGCTCGCGGCGGTGCCGGACGAGAGCCCGATCCTGCATATCGAGAAGCGCGAGCTGAAGGCGCTGCGCAAGGCCGACGGTGTCGTCTGGTTCGATTTCTCGACGCTGTGCGGCGGGCCGCGCTCGCAGAACGACTATCTCGAACTCGCGAGCCGCTTCCACGCGATCGTGCTGTCGGAGGTGCCGCAGATGTCGCCGCGGATGGCGTCCGAGGCGCGCCGCTTCACGTGGCTGATCGACGTGCTGTACGACCACAAGGTCAAGCTGCTGATGTCCGCGGCGGTGCCCGCCGAGCAGCTGTACGTCGAAGGGCCGATGGCCAACGAGTTCACGCGGACGGTGTCGCGGATCGTCGAGATGCAGTCGAAGGAGTATCTCGAAACGCCGCGGCGTATCGTCGATACTTCGCTCACTTGACCGCGCGCCGCGTCAACTGACCGCATTCAATCTTCAATTCCGGTCAAGTCAACGCGATCTCGCTGCAATTTCGGACACGTCTTATATTCAATGTCGGGTCGAGCCGATATCGTTGTGCCATGGTTCCTGAGGCTGGAGATGTCCATGACAACGTATCGCGATCTGACCGACAACGAGTGGCGCCGCGTCGCGCCGCTGCTGCCCGAAATGCAACCCCGCACCGAGTTGCGCGGCCGGCCGCTTGCCAACACGCGCGCCGTGCTGAACGGCGTGCTGTGGGTGATCTACAGCGGCGCGACGTGGTCGGCGATGCCGCGCCGCTATCCTTCGTACCAGACTTGCCATCGCCGCTTCAAGGTCTGGCACGAGACGGGCGCGCTGATGCAGGTGATGCGCACGTTGTACGGCGATGCGGGCGTGAACCTGTGCAATACGCTCGCGAAGCGGATGCGCAAGCACACACAGTCGAAGGCAGCGGAGGCGCGTGGTGCCGCGATGCCGGCTCATGTCACCGCGCGTAGCGCGTATGCATCGAGTGCGTCGGGTACGTTAAAGCCGGCCGCATGATCTTCCGCAATGAACGCACCCGCTTTGCTTGCCCAAAAAGAAAATCGGCCTGACGACTGAGTCGCAGGCCGATTTTCTTTGGCGGGCGCGCCGTCGCGCGCACCGCGTTACGGCTGACGGACCCAGGTTTGCGAGCGTCCGAGCAGCGATACGCCGATATAGCCGCGCACGACCAGCTTCTGGCCGGCGTCGTCGAGCGTCATCTTGCACTTGTAGACCTTGCCGTTCTCCGGGTCGAGGATGTTGCCGCTATCCCAGTGGTCGCCATCCTTCTTCATCGCCTTGATGATCGTCATGCCCTTGATCAGCTGATCCTTGCGCTCATCCGTGCATGCAGAACAGCGGCGATCGGGCGTGTCGTTCGCGCCGAGCCCCTTGACGACCTTGCCCGACAGCGAACCATCCGAGTCCTCTGCAATCTGCACGAGTGCCTTCGGCTTGCCGGTGCTGTCGTCGATCGTCTGCCACATGCCGACCGGGCTGTCGGCCTGCGCAAATGCGTGAGCGGCACAGGCGAGCAGCGCGCCGGCGAGCGCCATCGAACGCAACGGGCGGGTCAATTGAATCATCGTCTTCCTCCTTGTTTTGCATGTCGTTTCGAGCGGCTCGCACGACCGTCTGCATCGGGCGGTGGCATGTTGCGAGCTCCTTGCAGAATACGTGAAACCACGCGTCGCGTTTGATAGAGGGGGCTCTAATCCAAACAGCCCGCGCGCAGCGGGCTGTACGGGGCGCGATCAGTTGAGCTGGTACGAGAACGCGGCGTTGATGCGCGGGCTGCGTGACGCGCTTTCGATCGGCGCGTCGCCGACCGGCTTCGCGACGGACAGGTCGAGGTTGTAGTAGCGGCTGTCGCTCAGCCGCACGCCGAGGCCGACCGACGACAGCCGGTTCGGCTGCGGCGTGCCCGCATGCAGGTAGATGCGCGCCATGTCGTACGCGATGTACGGCGTGATCGACTTCAGGTAGGTCCAGCCGGGCGAGAACGCACGGTTGAGCTCCAGCGACATCCCCCATCCCGAATCACCTGACGTCTCGCCCGGCTGGTAGCCGAGCGCATAGCGTTGCGCGCCGAACGAGATCTGCTCGGACGTCGGCAGCGAATCGGGGCTGTACTGGCCCGTCAGCGAGACCGACGTGCCGATCCGGAACGGCCATTCGTTGGTCTGCGTGAAGGTCGCGCCGGTGCGCACGAACGTCAGCGAGATCGGACTCGGCACCGATACCGTCGTGGTGCCGGACGTGATGTCCTGCGACTTCGATGCGCCGAGAATGTCGAAGCCCTTCGCGACGTTGACGCTCAGCTTGCGAACCTGTTTGGGGTCGACGCTCGTGTAGTCGAGCTGCAGCTGCAGTACGCGCACCTGCGACCGGTTGTCGAGCGTGACGCCGTTGATCCGGTTCTGGTAGCGATCCTCGTTGTGCGACGCATAGCCGGACACCGTGCCGAGCAGGCTGCGCTGGTTGTTCAGCAGAAGCGGATAGGATGCCGAAAGACCGAGCTTCTCGTTCTTCACGGTGCGCTCGACATACGACGGCAGTCCCGGGTTGTCGGTCGGCTTGCCGCGGTACGTGCTGGCGTCGAGCCGCGTGATGAGGCCGCTGCTGCCGACCGGCACCGCGCCGCTGAACGCGACGTAGGTCTGCTTGTCGCGCCCCGGTGGCACGAGCGCGGAGATGCTCAGTTGCTCACCGAACGACGTGAGGCCGTTTTCGGTCGCGGTGATCAGGCCTTGCACGCCCGGATGGTTGAAGTCGATCCCGGTGCTGACGTTGAACGGCTTGCGGTCGACGTTCAGCTCGAGCGTCGTCGCGCCGTCGGTGGTTTGCGGCGGTGGCACGTTGGCCTTCACGGACACGCCGGGCAGCAGGCCGAACGTATTGACGTAGCGCTCGAACGTCGCACGGCGCAGCGGGCGGTCGGCGGTGATGTGCGCGGCGATCGCGCGGATCTTCGCTTCCATCGCGCCGGGCTTGCCGGTCACCTTCACGTCGGATACGTAGCCTTCGACGACCGTCACGCGCACGACGCCGTTCTCGAAGGTCTGCGCGGGAATGAACGCGAACGACAACGCATAGCCGCGGTCCTGGTACAGCTTCGTCACGCCGTTCGCGGTTTCGATCAGTTGTCCGATCGTAATGTCCTTGCCGACCAGCGGCGTGAAGCGGCGCGAGATCTCCTCGAACGGCACCGACTTGACGCCCTCGACCTGGAACGTGGAAGGCGTCAGGTGACGCGACAGCAGTTCCTGAAGCTGAGGCGCCTGTGGCGCGACCTGCACGGTCACGTTCGGCCCTTGCTTGGGCGCGTTGATCTGGGGGAGGGAATCGAGCGGGTTACCGGCGACGCGTGTCTGCGCATGCACCGTGCCTGCCGCTGCCGTGATGGCGAGCAGCATCATCCATGTATCGAATCTGGATTTCATTGTTCTTCCTCGTTGGCCTTGCTTATCGTCTTCTAATGCTCGCGCGCGGCATTCGAGGTGCCGCGCGTCGTGTGCCGCAATGCCGGTTGTGCTGTCGTCGGCCGCGCGTTCGCTCCGGCTGGGAACGCGCGGCCGTCGTGCTTACTTGCCGATGCTGCCCAGCGTGCCGAGCAGGCCGGTGACCGGCGCGAGCAGGCCGGCCGCGCCGCCCGACGTGGAGCCCGACGTCGAGCTGGTCGCGCCGCCGACCAGCGACGTGACCGGCGCGAGCGCGTTCGACGTACCCCCGGTGCTCGCTGCGCCGCCCACAGTGCCGGTGACAGTATTCAGCAAACCGGTAACCGGCGCGAGAGGGTTTGCCCCGCTTGTGCCGCCCGCCGCGCTGCCCAATGCGCCGGTCACCGTGGAGACGAGACCGGTCACCGGCGCAAGCGGATTGCTGCCGCCCGCATTGCCCAGAAGACCCGCGACCGGCGACAGCGAATTGCTTGCGCCGCCCGAGGTTGCGCTGCCGCCGGGCGCGCCGACCGGCGTCGAGCCGAGACCCGACAGCAGGCCGCCGAGCGGGTTGGTCGAGCCGGAACCCGACGTCGTGCCGTTCGGCGAGCCGTTCTGCACCGTCGCGGTCGAGCCGCCGACGAGGCTCGTGATCAGGCCGGGAATCGGTGCCGCGCCGTTCGGGCCGTTCGGATTGACGAGGCCGCCTGCATTGGTCACGGTGTTGCCGACCGTGCTGACCAGCTGGCCGACATCGCCGACGAGCGGCTGCTTCGATGTGCCCGCAACCTGTTGGCCGGCCGAGCTGATGGCGCCGCCGATCTGGCCGAGCAGGCCGGACACGGGTTGGCCGAGGCCGGTCGTCGTGCCGACCTGCTGCGTGAGCTGGCCGGCGGTGATCACGAGCGGCGTGATCGCCGAGCTGATCGGCTGCGTGATCTGCTGAACGGGGCCCGACGACAGCGCGGAGCCGACCGTGTTGCCTGCGGCGCCAAGGCCGTTGGCAACCGTGTCGAGCACGGTGCCGACAGGCGTCGTGACGGGCGCGAGCGGCGACAGCGGGCCCGAGCCGAGCGCCTTGACGGTCTGGCTCAGGCCGGACACGGTGTTGCCCGTCGCGCCGACGACGTTGCCGAGGCCGGCAACCGTCGTGCCGACCGGGTTCTGCGTGGAGCCGATCTGTCCCAGCCCGTTGCTCGCTGCGTCAGCGGCCGCGCCGAGAATCGAGCCGGTGCTGGAGACGGTTTTGCCGAGGCCTTGCGTCACGCCGTTGCCGAGAACCGGCAGGCTCACGCCGCCGATCGTGCTGCCGAGATCCGTGGCGGTCTGGCCGGTCGTGTTGACGACACCGGTCGTGCCCGTCTGCGTCGGGGTGGGCGGCGTCGGGTTCGGGCCGCTCGTGCTGCCGCCGTTGTTGCTGCTGGTCGTCGGCGGCGCGCTTACGCCACCGCCGCCGCAGGCGGCCAGCACGCAGGCGGCCGCGAATGCGGTGACGGGGATGCGCCACTGACGCAGCGCGGCTGACGTGAGAGAACGTTGCTGGGACATGATTGACTCCTCGCTGTCTTGTCGATGAATGGAACGAGCGGATTTACTTGCCGTGCACGCCACCGAGCAGGCCGCCGATCAGCGACGTGACGGGTGCGAGCGGATTCGACGACGTGCCCGGGTTCGTGACGGCGCCGGTGCCGCCCGACAGCCCGGACGTCACGCCGCTGACCGCGCCGGTGACGGTGGACACGGCGCCCGTGACGGGCGCCAGCGTGTTGCCGCCGCTGGTGCCGCCCGTTGCACCGCCGAGTGCGCCGGTCACGGTCGAGACGAGGCCGGTGACGGGTGCGAGCGGGCTGCTGCCGCCAGCGCCGCCGGTTGCACCGCCGAGTGCGCCGGTCACGGTCGAGACGAGGCCGGTGACCGGTGCAAGCGGGCTGCTGCTGCCGCCGGTCGCGCCGCCGAGTGCGCCGGTGACGGTCGAAACGATGCCCGTGAGCGGCGCGAACGGGTTGGTGGCGCCGCTGCCGCCGGTCAGCAATCCGCCGACTGCCTTCACGGTGCCGCCCGTCGACGAGACGGTGTTGCCGAGGCCGGTCGTGACCGGGTTGCCGCCCGTCGATGCGATCAGCGCGCCGGCCTGGTTCAGGCCATTGCCGAGCGTGCCGAGCACGGTGTTGAGCGGTGCGCCGAGGCCCGTTGCGGTGCCGATCGTCTGGGTCGTCGTGCCGACCATCGTCGTGATCGGCGTGATCGCGGAGCTGACGGCCTGCGTGACTTGCTGGACCGGGCCCGTCGACAGCGCGTTGGTGAGCGTGTTGCCACCGTTCGCGACGGCGTTGCCGACCGTCGACACGAGACCGCCGACGGCGCCGGTGACGGGCGCGAGCGGCGACAGCGGACCGCTGCCGAGGCTCGTGACGAGATTGCCGGTCTGCGTGACAGCGCCGCCGAGCTGATTGACCACGCCGCCCGTGCTGGCGACCGTGATGCCGACCGGATCCTTGGCCGCGCCGAGCTGGCCGAGACCGTTGCCGATGCCGTTGCCGAGCGCCGACACCGCGCCGCCCGCGCTTTGCAGGATGCCGCCCGCGGCTTGCGTCGTCTGCGGGTTGACGCCCGGCAGCGACTGGCTGGCGACGACGGTGCCGAGGCCCGACACGGTCGAGCCGACATTCGTGACGAGGTTGCTGCTGCCTGCGAGGACATTCCCCACCGCGTTCGACGACACACCCGACGTACCGCTCGTGCCGCTGCTCGTCCCGCTCGTGGTTCCGCTCGTCGAGCCACTGGTGCTGCCACTCGACGAGCCGCTCGTACCGCCCGACGTGCCGCTCGTTGAGCCCGAGCTGCCGCCGCCGGACGTGGAAAGCGCATCGCTTGCGCCCGAGTTCGAGCCGCCGAGGCCCTTGCTGATCGAACCGGAGCCGCCGCATGCGGAGAGGGAGAGCATGGCTGCCACGGTGGCCGTGATCAGAGTCGTCCGGAGCGCGCCATGAGGGAATACCTGAATGTCCATTTCGTCCTCGCATTAAATCCGTGTTGTGTTGGGTGATGCGCGGACTACTCTGCAACTGTCGTGCCATTTCGATGGTCGGCGGTTCGATGAATTGCTTTAAACGGGACAATTCCTTTCGGTAAAAGGACTTATACGAATTGAAAGATTGTTGAAATTGTTTGAGCGTCCTCGAATGAGAACGATTTCTGCGGCTCCGTAACGTAACGTCACATCAATCGCGTTACGGGCGTGACGTAACGTGGGCGTGCGAAAGCCGGGGAGGAGGGTCCGTCTGTTTTACTGATGGATTAGATGTGCACATCTAACCTATCGTTAATCCTTATGTGTAAGACGTACCGGAACGCCGTACAAATACGCCGTGCTTCGAGTCATTTTTTTCGATCCGCCGTTGAAAGGGGTTGGAAATTAATGGGGATCGGATATAAGATTCGTGGCGGGTGTAAGGATTGTACGAATTGGTACACGACGTTCGAGGAGGGTTCCTATCGCGAATGTTAACTTGCATCAAATGGTGATACAAACCCGTCGGGGCAAGCTATAAAGAAAGCGCACCTGGTTGTCGTCACGGCTGATGTGGCGAACGACGCGGGGCAAGGCCAAATATGCGGGACACGACAACGTATAAGCGGCCAAAGAGACATAGATTCAGGCACGAGGAAAAAAATATGAAAGCAATGATGATTCGCTTCCTTCGGGAAGAAGACGGGGTTACCGCGATCGAGTATGGTCTGATCGCGGGTCTGGTGGCCGTCGGCATCGTGGGGGCACTCACGTCTCTCAAGACCGACATTGTTGGCCTCTTCAATTCGATCGGTTCACAGCTGACTACCGCTGCAGGCTGAGCTTCGCGATTTGTCGCAATAACGGGCGAATCGTCACGGCGATTCGCCCGCTTCCGCGTCTGCGAGCGGTTTCAAGCGGTTTCATATGGCACTCCTATTCTGTACCGGGGTTTTCTTCGCCTGGGCGATGCTTGTCGCCCTGGGTGATATCCGATTTCGCCGCGTGCCGAACGTGCTCGTCGTGTTTGGCCTCGTCGGCGCATTCGGTGCGACGCTGGTTCACGCGAATCCGTTCGGCACGTCCGTCATGCAGGCATTAGTCGGCATGCTGGTCGGCCTGATCGGCCTTTTCCCGTTTTTCGCATTTCGCGTGATGGGCGCGGCGGACGTGAAGGTATTCGCGGTGCTCGGCGCGTGGTGCGGCGTGCACGCACTGCTCGGGCTCTGGGTCGTTGCGAGTCTTGCCGCGGGCATTCATGCGCTGGCGCTCGTGCTGCTGTCGGGAGCCTCGTTCGGTGCGCTGTGGCAGCGCGGCGCACCTGCGCTCGTGCTCGGCGGACGGCGCGCGACGCCGTATGCGGCATGCCTGACGCTGCCTGCGGCCGCGTGGCTCGGTTATCTGGTGGTTTCGGGGGGCGTACGATGAAACGACATTTTTCCCCACGCGCCCGGCGGCGCCAGCGCGGTGCGACCGCGGTCGAATTCGCGCTCGTGTTTCCGATGTTCTTCCTGATTTTTTACGCGATCGTCACCTTCGGCCTGATCTTCGCGGTTCAGCAGAACCTCACGCTGGCGGCGAGCGAGGGCGCGCGGGCGGCGCTGAACTACGTGCCGGGAACCACGACGACGGCCGCGCTGACCGCACGAGCGCAAAAGGCGCAGGGCATGGCGCTCGCGTATATCGCGCCGGGGCTCAAGCAGTATGTGGATGTTCCGGTTCCGACGCCGGCGTCGTGCAGCTATGACCCGAGCAACGCCAACCTGCATTGCGTGACGGTGACCGTGACTTACCGGTACAAGGATTCGCCGCTGGTGCCGAACATCCCGCTGCTCGGCATGGTGCTGCCCAATGCGTTGACGAGTTCGGCGACCGTGCAGATCCCGGATACCTATCTATGACGGAACGGAGCGAACGACCGCGTTCCGCATTTGACTTGCAGTCCATATCAATAACGACACTTACCGGGGCACCGATATCCCACCATGGCTAACCACTTGACGAAGATCATCGCCGGGCTGCTGATCGCAATCGCGATTCTCCTCGGGCTCTATGCGTGGATGCTCGGACGCCACGCGGCCCGCCCGGCAGACGCGCAGCCGCAGGCCGCGGCCGTGAAGACGGTGCCGATCGTGGTGGCGGCACGCGTGCTGCCCGCCGGCCAGCCGATTCCCGCCGACGCGTTGAAGGTGGGCCAAGCACCGGTCATGCCGACGGGCGGGTTCAGCGATCCGGCCGCACTCGTCGGCCGCGTACCGGCCGGCAACATCCTTGCCGCGTCGCCGGTGCTCGAGGGCGCGCTGACGTCGGGGCTCGCGGATCAGGTTGCGCCGGGCGAGCGGGCTGTCGCGGTCAAGGTCGACGAAACCAATGCGGTCGGCAACCGGCTGCGGCCCGGCAACTACGTCGATGTGTTCGTGAACCTGAGGCGCGACGGCGCCTCGGGCGGTCCGATGAGCGCGGAGATCCCCAATACGCAGGCGCGCCTGCTGCTGTCGAAGGTGCGTGTGCTGTCGTTCGGCGATGCGACGCCGGACAAGGACGGCGGCGGGACCGCGACGGGCGCCGTGCGTACCGCCGTGCTCGCGGTGCCGACGGCGCAGGTCGACGCGCTGACGCTCGGCGAAGCGAGCGGCCACCTGACGCTTGCACTGCGCAATCCGCTCGACGACGAAGTCGCCGCGCAGACCGTGGCGATGCGTACGACGGGCAACCTCGCGCCGTCGGCGGCCGCTGCCGCGGGCATGTCGCTCGACGAACTGTCCGAGGGGCGTGCGCGCAGCGCACCGCGCGCGCCGAGATCGGAAGAGCGGCGTGCAGGGAAAGAGGGTGGGAGCTGGTGGAGAGCTGTGGGGTGGTCGTGG
>NZ_JAAGPL010000097.1:0-31401 GCF_017104785.1 Burkholderia sp. Ac-20353
CATGCGAACCGCCTCAACCTTGAATTCCAGCGTGTACCGCGCCCTCGGGTTACCCATTGCTCAATCCTCCGTCACTGAAGTTTTACACACTCTCAGTAACGGATACGTTTTTCGAGGGCAAGGTCACTGCCCTTCGACATGACGCCGCCTCTACGGCTGCGTCGAAAGTGCAACGGTCGTTCGAGTAGTCGCCATGGTCGGCAAATACTCGGCCATTTCTGACATGGGCGCGGACTATGTTCTACGTCAACAATGTAGCGGCCTTCAGGCAATAGTGTGCGCGACCACTTACGACGCGTCACGGCGGCACGCAACTCGATCGATTAGCCAGAGTAACGCCCGTTTGGCTTGTAGTTGAGCACTTGATGGATATATTGCCCTCGTGATTGCCCTGGGGCAGTGAATGCTTCCCAAACATGCAGAGGACAACCGGAATACCACCACTCAACGCCATCGGGGAAGCGCACGTAAATCATCTCAGATTCCGCATCATATTTTTCCGCAACGATCCGGGTTGAGCCAGCCACAGGGACCCAATCATTCATGTTCAGCCTCGTATGTTCCGCGCCAAGCCGCCAAAGGTGCGGCAACGTCAGGCAGCCGGGGATCCATACGCCATGAAGCGAGCGAGGGATCTTCAGCCAGCGGCATTGGATTTGGTTTATCCAACATCGCCCTAACGGGAAGGACGAGCGACTCCCCACTCACTATCGCCTCGCCTGTCCGTAGTGACGGCAAAACTGCGGCAAGTCCTGCCACCATGTCTGGTAGAGCAGAACGTATTGCCCCTTGGTCTCCAGCATTTGTTAAGCGAAGAGCAATCAGCGTCCCGCATTGCGCCAGAGCTGTGTCCGGAAGCTCGGTTGGTCGTTGCGTCACGAGCAGGAGTCCCACGCCATATTTTCGCCCTTCTCGGGCGATACGATTTGCCGAATCGCGAGTCGTTGCGTTTGCTGATTCGCCCAAGTATCGATGAGCTTCCTCCAGGACAACCAAAACCGGACTTGGCCTTCCGATGCCCGGTCCCTCCGGCTCACTTCTAAGTGCAACTTCAAACAACATATTGAGAACTACGCCGATAGCGAGATCAGCAGCTGCGGCTGGCACCCCACTGAAGTCAAGCACCGAAACGGGACGATCTCCGCCGAGCCATTCCTGCATAACTTCTACGAGAGGATCTGGTCCCGCATGATCGCCCGTTGGCTCTTGAAAGAATCTGAGTCGCTGGTCTAACAACCCGAGGCGTAGCAACTCGGGCATGGAACCATATACGCCGTAAGTCGGCGCTTGATGCGGAGCTTGGCCGCCTTGCCCATACGGCGTGAATCTAGCCGGCCGAAGCGTGGCCGGGTCACCATCCTCCTCCCGACATGCCGTAGCCGGATTTCCCTTCTCTCGGCGAGTCTCACGGTTCTCGGAGTCCAGCCTGTGCCATACAGGTCGGATATCGAACGGAACCGGAGTATCGGCAGTTACCGCAGTCGGATCTAGGTGTAGCCACTCTGCTGCCGCTACGAACTCCCGCCGCGCTTGCGCAACTAGTTCATTGAATCTGTTGATGAAGCTCGCACCGGCCGACGTACCTGTAAAGATACGTATTATGTCTACGGCGGGAAGCGCCCAATAAGGGACCCGCAATCGATTTTCGGCCCGTCCCACCAATACGCTGCGGACAGACGCACTGTCGGCAAGTGCCCGCGCATATTCACCATGTGGATCAACAACGACTATGTTTGCCGCACTCCACCCTCCGCGCACAAAGTTCTGCATCAGCGACGCGACAACGCTCGTCTTCCCAGATCCGGTCGACCCCACCACCGCAGCGTGACGAACCACAAATTTGGATACGTTTACACAAACTGGCACATCCTCAGCCGCAGCTAAACGCCCAAGCCGAAGATGCGTTTCATCTGCTCGTGGAAATATGGCTGCCAACTCTTCAGGAGTCGCAAAATGCACTGGGTCATCAAGGCCCGGGAACGTACCTACTCCTCGCTGGAAACGCCCGGTTGCGCGATCAATCTCTCCGAGAAGCTGAATCTGAAGCCACCGTTCGTCTCGCTGAATCGCGTCGAATGGAGCTACTTTGTCGGCAAGTTCGGAGATTCCCACCAAAGTGACAGTTGCAATGAGATCAATGAGACCTTGCGGAATTCGCACCAAGGAACCAATCTGCCCGATAGGTTGCAACTGACCTTTATAGATCGGTGCCACGCCAGCCAAATCGGGATTCAAGGCAACGGTAATGGTTGATCCAAGGACGTGCCGGACCTTGCCTACGCATGTCGGATCAAGATCTCGCATACTTACGCCCCTCCCTCGCCAGGGAGGTTCTGCCCTACTACATCGAGCAAATGACGCAGGCGAGCGTCAACCTCGGGCTCCCTTGAGGCGCTTTTCGAGAGAAATTGAGCCAATCGCCGGAAATCGCCTAGCAGGAAACGGCCACCTTCGAATATGCCGCCTATGTCACTCTCCGGCATGGCCCAGGCGGCTCTTATGCCTCCGACAATGGCTTCGCGATCCCCAACGACCTGTATGTTTGGAGTAAGGAGCGCTCGCTCAGCCAATAGATCAGGAATGGTCGAGTAGCAGAAGACCGCAATCTCAGTTCTTTCCCGGCGAACAGCGGCATCGAACAACAATTCATTGAGGTGTGCATCACCGAACGAATAGCCAGCGACAATCACAAGCGTCTCTGGCTGGTGCACCGCCCTGCGCATCCGGTCTTGCAGCACCAGAAAAGGAACGCGCCGTGATTCTTCGTATTTTGTGTCGGATGGGTATATTGCCGCCGCGACATCCTCGCGCACGGCTTGGCCGACGCGAACCACCTGCCCGGAATCCCACTCCCAGTTCACGGACCCATGGAGTTTCCAAAGGCGAGTGAAGAAAGCGGGCACCGAATCTTGCTCCGATCCCGGGGCAGTCTCGACTAGGTCGGTTTGAAATCTTGCCCGAAGGTTTCCTATGAATCCGTCAAAGTAAGCCACCTGCAACTCTTCGAGTGCCGTTTCGAATAGCAGGTCGTAATTCACCGTGAATACTTCTACTGGGAAATGATAATTTGCTCGCGCCAACCACGCGGTGAAATGGCGCGTCGCGGTTAGGTCGGCGTGGCCTATGTCAACTTCCGAAATGATTACTCGACAAATCGACCGATCCAGAGCAGTCGCACCGGCGGCTGTTAGCCCATCGATCGCCTGCTCGCCCGTCAAAAGTGCGGAGATGCGTCTCAGCCTACTCAGACCTTCTTCGAGATTCCGTCCGTTGAGTTGGCCGGTCAGTGCTGTACGCTGAGCTTCCGGAAGGTTGGCAAGAATTCGCCGTTGTAGTTCAGCTACGTCTGGCAATCCGCATGCTTTCGATGTGCCTGCACCGAACAAGGTGCACACGTGACGAGACCGCGTTGCCAATTTGGCGCTCAGACCTGTAGCAAAACGCAAGGGATCATGCTCGGCCATCTTTACGCACCTCGATCGAACGTGCAGTAAAGACTACACTATTGGCATAAAAATGCACGAACGAAGTTGTCGCTTGCAGCAGCCATTTCAAGTTGTCAAACACCAAAAGGTTCGAATGGCCAGAACGGCCAATGATGCGTGTTGCGTAGTCGGTCGGCGAACGACTGGAAACGGGGAGCAGAGTGGCCGTCCGAATGACCGCGCGACGGCGAAGGCGAGCGGCAGCTCGTGGCCGGTTCCGAGCCGCCGGTGAATGCACCAACAGCAAACGTCGAGGCAGGTAACACAATCAGACTCCCATCTTCCCTGTGGGAGACTGAGATGAAGACCGAACAAACTCGCGAGGCATGGAACAAAGGCAAGTTGATTGGCCAGAAGCCGCCGCTGAAGCCCCAAGAGGTGTGGGCCATCCGGATCTACCTTCACAACGCTCACGCCATGCGAGATCTCGCTATGTTCAATCTCGCAATAGACAACAAATTGCGCGGGTGCGACCTCGTCAGTCTGCGGGTCCGAGATGTTACTCACGGCAATCAGGTGTTGCCACGGGCGCTGATCGTTCAGCGAAAAACGCAGCGACCCGTACAATTTGAATTGATCGAATCGACCCGGTCTGCCATCGGCGCGTGGCTCGAGGTCGCAGCGCTAAGGCCGGAGCAGTATCTTTTCCCCAGCCGCCTGTCCGCGTTCCCACACGTTTCAACCCGGCAATACGCCCGAATGGTACATCGATGGGTGGGTGCGGCGGGACTTGACCCGACCGTTTATGGCACGCATTCGTTGCGCCGCACCAAAGCAACGTTGATATACAAACGCACGAAGAACCTCAGAGCCGTTCAACTGTTGCTTGGTCATAGTAAGTTGGAGTCCACAGTCCGGTACCTTGGCATCGAAGTTGACGACGCTCGCTAGATCTCGGAGCAGACCGAGATCTAGCGCGGGCATACTGGCCGCACGAAACGACGCGGCATCCGAGTTCGTGCGACTGCTTTCTGGCGCGACTCTGTTCGCACGGAACCGGCCAAGAGGCGTCATCCCCTTGTTCCGACCAACGCTCGTTCAAGCGTCGGCAGAGCACCTGCCATCGGTCGTTCAGTTGGCGAGAGCGGCCGGCTCCTTAATCAGCCATTGCGGACCACATTCGCTTTTTAGGCAAGCTCGCAACGGCAGCCTCGCTGCCTTAAGCGGATCTAGGGAACTCCACGCTGAACCGTGTGCGCCGATGTGGAACGGTCCTGTCGAGCAGCAAGTCATGCTCGTCCTGCGCAAATGCAACGCTCCCCCCGGACAAGCTCACCAGTTCTTTCAGGAAAAAAAGCCCAATGCCGCTGCCAAGTTTTCCGGCCTTCTTCGCGTATTCGCCCCTGAACGATTGCTCGAAGATTCGTTCACGTTCTTCCGGTTTCACTACAGGCCCCACCGACGAAACAGAGCAGCTAATCCTATCTGCATGCTCTTCAAAAGCAACGTTAATGTCGTTATTGTTGGGGCTGTACTTGACGGCGTTATCGAGGAGGAGAAGCGGAATCAGCTCAAACAGTGAGTTTCCCCGCACAGTGCCGTGACTCGATCCGCTGAGACGCAACGCAATTTCGCGCCGCGCCGCGAAGGCCATAAAACACCGAACGACCTTGTCGAATTTCTTGAAAACGGCGATATTCTCTAGCGGGAAACTATCTAACCGTTGCTCCCCACTCGCCAAGAAATCGATCAAATTCATCCGCTCAGAAATAAGTTCGGATAGAGACGTAATGTTTTTGGCAAGCTTTGCGTCCTTTCCTGCGATGTCATACGAGGATGACAATTCGTATGCTGAATGATAAAGCGCCGTGTTGATCCCGCGAATTTCATGGACACTTTCGGAAAGCATAGTGCCGAAATGCGTATTAGCCTTGGCTATACTCGAAACGAATTGCCTCACGTAGCCTTCAAGCTGCTCAGAGGAAATCTTAATCGACAAACCGGACGATTTTCCTTGTGCAGTACTGTATCCGTTAATCTTCAATCCATGGATGACAAGCATAATGTGCGGAGAGCTGGGTAAGGTGCAGCAGAATACCCCATATCCATCAGGACAACGCGTCCAGCCTTCGGATTTTAGCGTAGGCCAGAAAGAATCATGCTTCTTTGAATATATCGGCACGTCAAACAACGTTTGGGCGCTCGCGAGAAGAAGCCTCCCGCTTGCCCTGTCCTGCACACGAAAAGGAAAAGCAAGAACGTCAAAAAGCTCATCTGTAAGCATACAAGCTACGCCGTTATTTGTTTTAATGACGATTCAACCAACGCTGAAAACGCAAACTCAAACGCCTTCGACCCGAGGAATTTAGCCAGTTCACCTTTCCATTGATGCGCGCTTTTTCCAGATAATTTAGAATTAAGTTGATCACGCGTCTCCTTTACTCCTTTAGGAAAGGCCTTGATGAACGTATCTTCGAGTTCGAGCAAGTCTTTGAGCTCGATGTCGGCTTTGAGCAATCGGAGTCGCAAGTTTTTCCAAGTGGCTATTGGATCCGCGAGCGCCTTAATCCTCATATCGAGCTCGTCTCGCCACTCCTCAATGGAAGCATCCTTTTTTAAATAACCATCAGCCACCGCACGCGCTCGCTGCACCAGCTTCGATACCGGTGATCCAGCAGTGTATGCAATCACAATCTTTTCAGGAAATACCTTCTTGATCTCCTCGATAACGTAGGCCCCTTGCGTCTCTTGAGACAACGCGAGGCCTATTCCGTTAATATCGCATAATATTATCGAGTAGTGATCGACTTCGTTTACACGTTGAATGTCGCGAAGCACAGTGATCTTGAAGCCTGAATTTTTCAGATTCGTTTCTGCAGCGAAGGGTTGGTCATCGATCGCAACGATTTCAACCTCTTGGCGCAATTCATTAACGTTGCGGAGCGCTACCGACTTCTTATAGCTCAGTTCAAAGTCGTGCAAAGATTTGGGTTTCGGAAAAATAATCATGGCTCAGGTCGCGTCTCCAGAGGACAGCTCATCGCATCATTACGCAGCGCGACATTCTACGACACCACTAGCCTATGGGGAGGAAATCCGCGATATCGACCAACTGGTAGCCGGGGGCTCGCAGGCGCCGATACAGCTCGCTTCGACACCCTAAGATCTGGTGGTCGGGACCACACGACAGCCGCTGCAATGTCCGTTCAACCTCCGAAGCGGCCTATGAGGTGGTCTTGACTCTAACGACAGTTCTGGGTCGCAAGCATGCTTTCGCTTACAGCGAAACCGAACGTTCATGGCAGCAGTCGAGCGGATGTCCGAAAAGCACCGTGTAGCCGTCTTACGCGCGTCGAGACATGAACGTCGGCAAAGGCCGAATTCTTGCCATTGCACTGGCAGCAGCGGCGACGGCGGCGACGTCGGCGCTAATCATCCTTTTGAGAGCAATTCAACTGGCAACGTTCGGCCTACCCATGTCTGCAGCCTAGGGAGCGCTCGACGCCGCGTGCGGGTAGGCGTCGAATAAACCTCAAGAGAACCGGCCAACACGCCCCGAGCACGTATGTCTGCTGCTTGAATGAAGTCGTCGGTCGAGAAACCTGGATTGTCGGCGCCGGCTCCCCTGTGATACAAGGTAGCCGCACGTCGGCGCAGGCCGGCGGCGTCATCTACAACTCGCCTTCCTGGAACAATCAGATCATGGCAACTGGTACCGTCAAGTGGTTTAACGATACGAAGGGTTTTGGGTTCATCACGCCGGATGACGGCGGCGATGACCTGTTCGCGCATTTCTCCGAGGTTCAGGGAAGCGGCTTCAAATCGCTCCAGGAGGGCCAGAAGGTCAGTTTTGACGTGAAGCAAGGCCCCAAGGGGAAACAGGCAGCAAACATCAAACCGCTGTAAGCTTCCCGCACTGCGAACGCGGCCAGTCAGCGCAGCGATCAGACCGGTGCCTAATCGCTGCAAGTCCGGAGCAGGGCGTCGAAAGGTCGGGCGCGCTGCCCCTTTGCTCGACGCTCGAGAAAGGGCCTCAGCTTGTCCGCGCTGCTGGGATGCATCAGCTTGCGCATTGCTTTGCTCTCAATCTGACGGATCCGCTCGCGGGTCATGGCGGGTCAAGTCGAACGGCTTGCCAAGCTCTTCAAGCGTGAGATCCGAGATCGTATCGACCCCGAATCGCATCCGCAAGATCTTAGCCTCGCGCGGCGACAACCCGTCGAGTGATCTGCTTGAGCTGCTGGAGCGGCAGCGAGGCCCGGGACTCGATGTCGACGAATTTCTGCTGCCCGGCCTAAATGGCCGGCAGATGCCGCTCGAGCGCCGCGCCGAACTGTCGCGAAGTCTCCGCCGGGCCCCTGGTCCATTCAAGGTCGGTCGCGTGGCCCGGGAACGACTCGACAAACGCGTCACGTGGCATGCCACCGCGGTCGACGACGATCTCCAGGATGCCACGCTCGATCGTGCAAACCGCAGTCACCTGTTCATGCACTCGGGCACAAGGGCAGTCGATCGTTTTGGGGCGTTGCACAGTGCGCCGGGCCCAAACCACCTCGATGCGCTTTATTCGTCATGGCACGAGGGGGCCTGGCATGCTGCCACTGACTCACAACAGGACCGCTTGCTGCAAAAGTTCCAGAGCTTTCAATTCGTCCAGTCGACCCGTGCGGGCTTTACCTGCTAGCGTCTTGAGCAATGCTTCCGCTATCGGTGCAATACCATTTAGATTGTCCAGACTGGTCACGGAAGCGAAGGGGAGCGGTACTGGATTTTGCTGCGGTATCGCGGAGGCGGGGAACGACTCAAGGGTTGCCGGTGTGGCTGCCGGGGCCTTGCCATGACTTTCTTCAAGTGCGCGACCGGCAAGGTCGTCGGGGAAATCGCTTACGTGATCTTGCGGGCTGACGACAATCGTCTCTTTCTCTCCCGAGACATCCGCTGAAACAGGTGAGGGGCTTTCCGAAGCGCCCAGGGCGCCCGCCCGCGCGCGCCGCGTGTGCGTCTTCTCATTGGCGAGCTTCCCTGGCGCGCCATCGTTTGTTGCGACCGCAAGCGGTTCGTTCTGCTGAACGGATACGCGACCGCGCGATGCAGGCGTAAGCATACACGACACCGGCTCCGGAATCTCGGCTTCGGAGCGCGGGGTGTCCAACCAGCCACTTGGCAATCCAAGTCGCTCCGTGAATCGGTTTGCTTCCACACTGTCCATGCGCTTCTTGCCATGTAGCCGATGGGCCATGTTGGATCCACTCATCTCCATGACCACACCAAGTCTTGCTTTCGATCCGTTGCGACTGGTGAGAACGTGGAGGTTAGCGCGTCGGATGTTTTCTACCTCGGCGCTGTCGCTCAATGCCAGCGATTGCTGTTCGGGCGCTTTCGGCGACCGCTTGTATTTCGAAGGCGAACCTGTCAGCGGCGCATCGGGTTTAGGCTGTTCGGCCATTTCGCTTTGCCTGTTCTTGACGACTCTGGGCGCCCGCCCAGCGGCTTTCTTTGGCATTTGTGCTTCCTCGGACAAACTATCTTTAAGAACGGGTTGTTGATCGACGCTTGGGGCAGAAGACGGCTTAAGTGCTTCAGACTCTGCGCCGGGTCCGTCGTCCGTTTGAATGAAGTCGAGCGGTGACTTCAGACGAGCGATGGTCTCGGCCGCGAGCGCAGGATTGGGGTGGTCAAAAAATCCATGCGGCAACCCAAGCGTGGTTTCCATGTGAAAGGCGGTCTCGGGCGTGAATCGCTCACCCTTCATCAGTTCGGCCACTCGCGTCATGTTCGATTCAAGCGCTATCGCGATATTCTCTGCGCCCACCGTATCGACCAGAAACTGAAACGATCGTGTCTTGAAAATGGAGGCCGTCTGGGTGGAATCTCGAGGGGGCGTCTTCACATACGGTTGTCCCTGCCGGTTGGACGGGGATTTTTTGACGTGGCGAGGTTGGCGTTGGCCGCTGTCCCGAGATCCCGCATATCGCCCGCGGGCTTGACTCATAAAGTAGGGCTCCATGCGATCATTTTGAACTTTTCATTATAGACGGGGCGATGTTCGCATTTGAAGCATCAGTGCTCCACAGGGCAAAATGTACGCCCTGGGTGCCGTTCAACAGCGTCGCCCGGTCGCAGCACCGTATGGCGTCAGCGTTCGCATATTTCACTGCGAGCCGGTAAGGCTTCGCCTGTACACGGCCACACGGAAAGTGCAGCAACGGTAAGTTAGTTCTTTCTGCCGCTGCGACATTCACTTCCGAAGCACTGGTACGTTTCCTTAGACGGACGGGGCACGACCAACGCCGCGCTTCACATTGAATGGGGCGTCAAGTGGCCGGCGGAAGCGTTAATGCAGTGTAATCCATGAGTTACAATCGGGGGCATGACAAATGCTGATCGTTATCCTGGATTTTGATGCGTGGCTTTCCGGCGTCAGAGATCGTCAGGCTGCGACGGCAATCACCGGTCGGCTCAGGCGGGCAGCATTAGCAACCTCGGCTACTGGCGTGCGGTGGGTGACGGGCTCTCGGAGATGAAAATCGACGTAGACAAGGGGGTACCGAGTCTATTTCACGCAGCGTGGCGACGTGCTGGTGATCATCTCGTGCGGTGGCGACAAGTCCACACAGTCCGCAGACATCAAGCGGGCAAAGGCCATCGTAAAAGAGTTGGAGATTTGAGATGAAAGTTAGCGAATTGATGGAGTTCGACGCTTCGAAGTACCTGAAGGACGAAACCGACTATCGCCTGTACCTCGCGCAAACGTTCGAGGAGGGCGATCCGGTCGAGATTCAGGCGGCACTCGGCAACGTTGCGAAGGCGCGGGGCATGACGGCACTCGCGCGCGAGTCGGGCATTGCGCGTGAGGCGCTGTACCGGGCGCTTTCCAAAAAGGGAAACGCCGAATTCGCGACGATCATGAGGGTGATCGCTGCGATGGGCCTGCACCTCACCCTGGTGAAGCCCGAAGAAGAGCTGAAGGCGAGCATCAAGGCGAAGGCGGCAACGAAGGTCGTGGCGACGAAAAAGGCGGCACCTGTCGCGAAACGTGTCACGCGTGCGACGACAAAGGCCCGTGGCAATGCTTCGGCCGGGAAGACGACGTGAACAAAGACGACGAGCGTCTTACGCTCAATCCAAAATGAACGAAACCTGTCTCGACACGGTTCGCTTGCTCCTGTCGATCGCGCTCGACGTGTTCGTCACCGCGGACAGCGACGAATGAAGTCAGGACAGTTCTTATCGGAAGCCGGTTCAGGGAGATTTCGAGGTGGCGCGCACGACTTACGGCAACACGTGGTGGGGACAACAATGGCTCAACGCCCTGACCCACATTGATTACGACAATCGCCTCCCGCGCGGGCGAACCTATGCGAACCGGGGCGCAGTTCTGGGACTGAGCGTGCGGGGCGGAACCATTCAGGCCGAGGTGCAGGGTTCGCGCCCACGTCCCTACCAGATTACGATCACAGTGCCGGCCATCAGCAAGCGCGAAACCAAGAAACTGCTCGACGCCATCAGCGCCGAACCGGCGCTCATCGCCCGCATGCTCAACCGCGATCTCGACCCGGCGGTGCTCGACCTTGCCACGCGCCACGGTATCGCGGTGTTTCCCACGCGCTGGAAAGACCTGACAATGACGTGTTCGTGCCCGGACTGGGCCGTGCCATGCAAACATCTGGCCGCCGTGATCTACCTGCTGAGTCGTGAGATTGACGGCAATCCCTTTCTGGTGTTTTCCCTGCGCGGCATCGAGCTGACACAGGCGCTCAAGGGCCGGGGCATTCAGATCGAACACGAGGCACGCGCAGCCCTTCCCACCATCGGAACGCTGATGCGCGCAGAAGATCACGCGACAGTGACGCTTCGCGAAGAAACAAACTTCGATCGGATCGACTTCTCGGTCCTTTCCGATCTCGCCGCGACGCTGCCGCAAATTCTGGCGGCGCGTCCCCCTTGTTTCCCAAGTGGCGATTTACGCGAGATGCTCCGCGGCGTCATCGTCCGCGTCGCCAAAGCGGCAAAAAAGGCGCTTGATGCGAGTCTCGATACCGAGCCAACCGCCCTGTGTGCTGAAGACCGGCCGATGATTACGTTCGACGCACGTGGCGAAGTCGCGGTCTCCGGTACGCATCGTATCCAGTCGCTACCGCACCTGATGCAAGCGTTGGCGGCCGTCGAGCTCACGCGCCTGGCGGATTTTCAGCCGGAGACGGCCGCGCTGTGTCACGTGCGGCAGGCCGCGTTGCACCTGTTGACCCAAGGCGCGGTCGTGCCACAGGTGTTCGCCGCGCCAGCGGGCCAAGTGGGCGTACGGTGGCTTCCGGCAATGCTCGATGCGACGGTGCGCCAGGTCGTCGCTGCGCTGGCACTGGCACTTCCGAGCGGGCTGGCCCGGTTTGGCGAAAGTGACATGCTGTCGCCCCAACGGCAGGCCGAGGCGATCCTCGCTGTTTTCCTGGGTCACTACCTGCGTGTGTGGTCCGACACGACAGACGGAAGTCGGGTAGGCGACAAAATGCTGACCTTGCTGTTCAAAGGCGGCCCCGTACGCTTTGACGGTCCGGGGGAGGGTGCGGTTGCCGCCGGTCTGCAAAACTGGTTGGCACGCCTGCACCTGGCGCGTCGGGAATACACGCCCATCCTGTGTATCGAAGAGGACGACGCCAACATCACGCTGAACGTTGCCATCGAGCAAACGGCTACCGAGTCCGAACAGCCGGTGCCGCTGCGTGAAGTGCTCGTCGAGCCTGCCTGGAGCGCCGCGCGCTTTGGCGTGTTGCAGACGGTTGCGCTGCTTACCGAGTTCTGCCCATTGCTCGAGGGTTATGTCCGCACTGGAGCTCGGCAGGCCGTCCGGATCGCCAGTGACGAATTGCCCGGATTGTTGTTCGACACGTTGCCCGTGGTGCGGCTGCTCGGCATTCGCGTGCTGCTGCCGCGCGCGCTGGAACATGTCTGGCGGCCAAAGTTGTCGGTCAGCGTTTCCACCGCTAAGCAGCGTTCTTCCGGGTTGCTGGATGTCGACGCGCTGTTCGCATTCGACTGGCGCGTTGCGATTGGCGACGAGATGCTGGGCCCCGACGCATTCGAGCGTCTGGTGCGCAAAGCGCATGGTCTGGTGCGCTTCCGTGGCCAGTATGTCTATCTCGACCCGCACGAGATCGAACGACTGCAACGCCATCTGAGCAAACCGCCCACTCTGTCCGGTGCCGAACTACTGCGCACCGCCCTGGCGGGCGAATTCGAGGGGGCGCCGGTCGTGCTGAACGCCCACGTGCGCTCGCTGATCCGCGAATTGACCACCGTCGATGAGCTGGCGCCACCCAAGGGCCTGAATGCGGTGCTGCGCCCCTACCAGCAGCGTGGTTACGCGTGGATGTATCGTAATCTGCGCATTGGTCTGGGCAGTGTGATTGCCGACGACATGGGTTTGGGTAAGACCTTGCAGGTGATCGCCGCGCTCGACAAGCTGCGCGAAGAAGGGACCCTGGAGGAGGCCAAGGCACTCGTGGTGGTGCCGACGAGCCTGCTCACCAACTGGCAAAAGGAGATCGCCCGGTTCGCGCCGGCACTGCGTGTCGGCGTCTTCCACGGTGCCAAACGCGAGCTCGCCCAGGACGATCGGCCTGATGTACTGCTGACGACCTATGGCATCGCGCGCAGCGCGCAGGCGGCGCTCAAGGCGCTGGCCTGGCGCGTGATCGTCGTCGACGAGGCGCAGAACATCAAGAACCCGGCTGCCGCGCAAACGCGCGCGATCAAATCCTTGCCCGCATCGGCCTTCATTGCGATGAGCGGCACGCCGGTGGAGAACGGGCTGGCTGAGTACTGGTCGATCATGGACTTCGCCAACCGCGGCTATCTGGGCACGCTGACCCACTTCGAGCGCACATACGCTCAACCCATCCAGACCGATCGCGATCAGGCCGTGGTGCAGCGGTTCCGGCAAATCACCGCGCCATTCCTGATGCGGCGCCTGAAATCCGACCGGTCGATCATCGACGATCTGCCCGAAAAAATCGAGCTGGATCAGTATTGCGCACTCACCGAATCCCAGACGGCACTCTACGAATCCGTGGTGCGCG
Source organism: Burkholderia sp. Ac-20353 (assembly GCF_017104785.1). NCBI lineage: Bacteria > Pseudomonadati > Pseudomonadota > Betaproteobacteria > Burkholderiales > Burkholderiaceae > Burkholderia > Burkholderia sp. Ac-20353. Next base: position 13,502 of record NZ_JAAGPL010000097.1, read on the forward strand.
AAGGGCTGCGCGCCATTCAGGGGGAATCCGAGGCCTTCAAGCGGCAAGGGCTGGTATTGCAGATGATTCTGGCGCTCAAGCAGATCTGCAACCATCCGGCACAATACCTGAAGCACGGCAAGGGCGAGGCGTCCGCCTCGGGCAAGGTCGGCCGCCTCTTCGAGTTGGTCGATGAGATCCATGCCAGCCACGAAAAGGTGCTCGTCTTTACTCAGTTCCGAGAGATGGGCGAACTGCTACGCGGCTGGCTTGGCGAGCGTTACGGCCGCGCACCGCAGTTCCTGCACGGCGGTGTGGCACGGAAAAGGCGCGACGATATGGTTGAGCACTTCCAGCACGATCGCACCGAGAGGGTGTTCCTGCTCTCGCTCAAGGCCGGCGGCACCGGGCTGAACCTGACGGCCGCCTCGAACGTCATCCATTTCGATCTCTGGTGGAACCCGGCGGTCGAGGCCCAGGCGACCGATCGCGCCTACCGCATAGGACAGCGCAGCAACGTGCAGGTGCATCGCCTGATTACGGAGGCGACGTTCGAGGAACGCATCAACGACATGATCAAAGGTAAGCGCGAACTGGCCGAATTGGCCGTTGGCACAGGCGAGCAATGGATTGGGAATCTCAGCGACCACGAGTTGCACTCGCTGTTTTCGCTGAATCGAGCCTCATCAGATCAGCCGTTGTGACGGCGACACACGAAAACCAGGATGGCAGTGCACGCGAGCAACGCTTCCTTGCCGCATTTGGCCGACTGCCTCTATCGGCAAGGGGCAGTCGCTGGAGGAGGTGATCAACCTGATGCGTTCGCTGAGTTGTAAATGGGTCGATGCGATGAGCAGTTGCGCGCTCCAGCGCCAGGACTTTGGCCGCTTGTTGTAATCGGGCGTCAGCCTGGCCGATGGATTTTCGCCCGCCATCCTTGAGTTGCGCCGAGGAGTTCGTAACGCATGTTTTGAACTCCTTGATTTAGTTTGAGTTGGAGAGTCCTTTCGATAGGACTTGATCGATCACGCGCTGGTTGACAAGTGGCTTGCAGGGTAATCTATCAATTCCGTCTATCTCGATGAGTGGCATAATTCGAGCGTTGCGACCTCTCGCAACCGACAACTATGGGAGAACAGAACATGGCCAATACCGACTACAAGGCGTTGAAGGCACAGCTTGAAGCATTGCACGAGAAAACGGAAGCGGCACGCATTGCGGAATTGGAAGCAGTAGTCGCTGACATTCGCGCAAAAGTGGCGGAATACGGGATCGCGGCCGAGCAGATTTTTGGCCGCCAACGCGTAGCCAAGGGTAAGAAGGTCGGTGCTCACGTCGCGGCAAAATACCAGAACCCAAAGACGGGTGAAACCTGGAGCGGTCGCGGTCGCGCGCCGGCGTGGATCAAGGACGTGAAGGATCGCTCTCGCTTTCTCATCGGCGCAGCGGCCGAGGCACAGAGTGCCGCCGGCAATGTAGCTCCGGGGGCTGCAGTCAAGAAAGCTGCGGCAAAGAAAGCCACCGCAAAGACCCGAAAGGCCGACGCTAAATCCGTGAAATCGGCGGGCGCAACGGTGGCGCGCAAAAAGGGGCGCCCGTCGACTAGTGTTGTTGCCGCAAAAAAGACGAGAAGCCGACGCGTTGTTGGCGTGAAAAAGGCGGCAGGCACCGCTGCCAAGCCCGAAATCGTCACCGAAGCTGCGAGCGAGTAACAGCGCGGATCAGGCAGGCGATCGGCAAGGAAAGGACTGATCCCTGCCGCTCGTTTTTATCGTTTCTTCCTGCTGACGCAGCATCGCTTTTCACCTGCTCCGGGTCAATCCGGCCCGAGGCCTGGATGTCGCCACAGTTTTGGATGTGGGTTGGGAATGCCAACATTTTGTCGGATGAAACGGGCCCGCTGGCGATGCGACCTTCGGCTGGTTTTACGACCTTCAAGGTGCGAAGTCCGTTCGGCCCGATTCAACTTCCCAAGATGACCACGCATCCGGCATCCCGTCGCGTCCCCCGCATTGTGGTGCGGCGCTCTCCGATCCATGGCCGCGGCGTATTTGCTCGTCGTGCTCTAGCCCTTGGTGAAATGCTCCTCGAGTACGTCGGCGAGCGTATCGATTGGGAGGTCGCCACCACCAGACCGCCAGCCGATCCCGCCAATCCGGATCACACCTTCTTCTTCTTCGATCTCGGCGATGGTCGCGTCATCGATGGCGCGACAGGGGGCAACTCGTCACGTTGGATCAATCATTCGTGCGCGCCGAATTGCGAGGCAGAAGATCGAGGCGGCCGGATTTTCATTCGAGCGCTGCGTGCGATCGATGCAGGTGACGAGATCAGCATTGACTATGCACTCGCGGTTGACGGGCGCGTGACGCGTACGATGCGTGATCGATATGCGTGCCATTGTGGCGCGTCGACGTGCCGCGGCACCATGTTGGCCGCCCGGAGGCGCCGTAAGCAGGCGCACGAGGGGGGCGTAGCCGATGCGACGCAAGGTGTGGGTGACCCGCCATCTGCTGCGCCTCCAGACGCAGTCCGGTCAACGGTGCGCATTCTGGAGCGGCCGGGATCCGGCCGCCTCATCGTGTCGTGGCGGCAGGCCGGGCGGGGATGTTACAGCGAGCAACTTTGGACTGCCTCGCTGGCGACGGCTGGCGGAATCTGCGTGGTGTCGGGGCAGGCTTACGAACCCGGTGATGCCGTATTTCAACCAACAGGTTCACCTGTACCGCTCAATCAGGCTGAACGTATCCGTGTGGACAGCGTTGCGCACCTTCCCATCGACGAGGTCGCGTGACGATGTCATTGCCAATGAGTTTACTCAGTCACACTAAACGTGTTGTTTCACGGATGTGACACCGTTGTTTTGCTCGCCCGTCAAATGCGCGCTTCGTGAGCCATCCTGCATGCGACATCGGAGATGGTCTAGGTATTGCTTAGACGGGTGGCCACGGTGCCGCCCTGACAGGGCTCGGGAATCGGAGACGACGCCGTTCCGGCAAGGAATCGCTTCAGCTGCTGCTCGGCGTCAATCACCTTGTAACGTGGCGCGACATTCAGTTGCCAATCATGCAGCACGAGCAGTTGTTCGAATGCCGACACGGCGTCCTCGGCGAGAATCCATTCATTCGATTCATCCGCGCGCAGGTGCGTGGCCTCGACCGCATGCTCGACTGCCTTGTAGCGTTCAACGGGTTCGTCTCCGTAGCCAGCCTGCTGCAGGAACCACGCGATATACGTGGTGCGTATCAGCTCGTTGAAAAGATACGCGTTCCCGTGGCCGTCCCGACAGGCCGCCAGCGCAAGATGATGGGACAAGGACTGTCTCTGCACCGACGTTTTGTCCAACGGCAACAACATGGTTTTGGTTAGGGTACGTCGGGGCGCGGCGGACCGTCCGCGGCTTTTCTTGGAACTCATCTTGCGTTACATCGACCTGCTGGAGAAACTTCTCGCGGGGTGAGTCGGTTGTCGCAATACCGATCAGGTGTTCACGGCGTCCTTGAACGCTTTGCCGGCGGTAAACTTGACCGTTTTTGCGGCAGCGATCGTGATGGCTTCCCCAGTAGCCGGATTGCGGCCGGTCCGCTCAGCGCGGGCGCCGGTGGAGAAGGAGCCAAAACCGATCAATTGCACCGTATCACCGCGCGTGACGGCATGCGTCACGGCCTCGAGAATGGCATCAATGGCGGCGCCCGTGCTGGCTTTGCTATCACCCGTGGCAGCCGAAACGGCGTCGATAAGTTCTTGCTTGTTCATTCGTGGATTCCTCTGTCATGTCCGCTAAAGGCGGATTGGCCATTACCCTATAACATCTACCGTGGAGAACGCAACTTCTGCCTCTTTGTTGCACCTGTAACAATCGAAATCGAGGTCAACCAGGGGAGAATCGTGGCGTTATACGGGACAGGTGTCAGGCGAAGCGCGCACCCTGTCCGATGATGCCACTACGCTGCGATCTGACTGGGCAGCGAGGAAGGGTAGTTACTGCTGACGAATGTAATGCGTGCCGGGATATTGGCGGCGAGTTGTTCCGCAATGGCGCCATCATGATTCGCCGTGGCCGAACCGGCTTCGAAAATGTGCCGCGACCGACATGCTTTGCGCGCGCGGTATCGATGAACAGATTATTCATGACGACCAGTAAAATTCAATCGCTGCACCAGCAACTCGGCCACCTCAATTTACTCCTTGACGAGGCCCGGCAAAAAGAAAAGGCGGCCGTCCTCGGCACGATCCGGGAGCAGGTGAAGGAGTACGGCATCACGGAGGTGGAATTGCTCCGTGCGGCCGGCTTTGTGAAGGACAAGCCCAAGAAGCTGCCGGCCAAATACTACGATCCGTCATCGGGCAAATCGTGGACGGGGCGCGGCGCGTGCCCGAAGTGGCTGGCTGGCAAAAATCTGGATGACTATCTGATTCGCCCGGCTGCGAAGCCCTGGTGGCCGGGGAACACTGAATAGGCTCGACCAGTCTTTGCGTGTACAGCGAATTCGATTGCTAGGATTGGGCCAAGCCGCTGTCGCTGTGTTCGGCCAATACGCCCCGAGGCCAGTCGACGTCAACCAGTATCCTGTTGGCGTCCTTAATTGTGCGAGAATGCATGCCGCGCGGGTGTAGCTCAATGGTAGAGCAGAAGCCTTCCAAGCTTACGACGAGGGTTCGATTCCCTTCATCCGCTCCATTACTTTGCGAGGGCCTGTAGCTCAGTTGGTCAGTAGCAGCCGGCTCATAACCGGTTGGTCGCCGGTTCAAGTCCGGCCAGGCCCACCACACGCGCCCGGATGGTGAAATTGGTAGACGCCGGGGACTAAAAATCCCCCGCCGCAAGGCGTGCCGGTTCGATTCCGGCTTCGGCACCAGCCTGCGCCCCCGAGAGCCTTCGGCTTTTTAATCGGCGATGCCGACGGGGTAGGTTCCACAAGGCGAATCGCATCAACGTATCGGCCCGTATCGGGCGCTCGTCAGGCTTTCAGGTTGAGTCGGGGGGCGTCCTACCGGCTGCTCGTCCAGCGCCTGCCGGCCCCAAGCCGGTCGACATGTCGCCGCAGATGTTGGCCCCAGGCCAATCCGCAGGCCTGACCCAGATCACGCACGAGCTTGACCACTTTCACGCGCGTACAGTGCGAGAGCAGGGTGTCGAGCACGTTCGGGCTCGGAAACGAGCAGCGAGGGATCGCGATTGGGGAGGGCTGACAGACCGGCGGTGTCCGACAGGCGCTCGTCGAACAGCTGGGTCGTCTGCAACGTATAGCGCAGATGCTCGCCCACCCAATCGGGCATGACGTAGGGGCGCGCGGCCCAGAGGACAACGCGTTCGCGCAATTGCGGGTGGTACCGCGCGCCTTGCCAGCCCAAGGCCGTTTTGCCGCCGACGTGCAACCCCGCGATCCGCCGGCTCAGGCAAGCCAGAATCCCGTCGCGTGTGGGCGTATCCCCTGCCAGCAAATACGCGCGCTTCGACAGACGTTGCAGCCAGCCGGCGTTGATCAGGTTAGTGGTCTGCTGGGCGCCCACGCCGCTGTCGCGCAGCACCTGGGGATCGAGTGATTGTCCACGTGGCGCGCCTTCCATGAGGCGCTGGAGTGTTTTGCTGGCCATTGCGTCACGCGTCCATCATTTTTCCAGGGCTCAGAGCGGTCGCCCGGACGGCGACATCGCATGATTTTATCGTGAGAATTATCGAATTATTTGTATTTAAATAGAATAATGTATGGAACGGCGTGCTGCCCCGGGCTGGAACGATGTGGACCACCGCCCGGCAACGCGTTTCGGTGACGCGTGGCTGACCGAGCGCCGCTCGAGGCTCCCGCGCACCCGACGCCGCACGCATTACAATCGCACCGGCTCAACCCGTGCGCGGGGACAGTCGCCGCCCTGAGCATTCACTGTGCGCGTCCACGCACCAGGCAGCGATCCCGTCGCGCGCGCGTCGGCCCGTTCGATTTCGAAAGTCGAGAAACGGGCATTGCAGTATGGGTTTTCAGAAGGAATGCCATAGTGTGGTCAAGGTTTCGCAACATGTGCCGCGTGGATTTCCTGGATGACGGACACCTTCGAATTGATTGTCTTTGCGTTGCCGCCCGACCTCGCGCCCGAGACATTGCCGGCGGCCGTGAAGTCGATGGTCGCCGATTGCCCGGTATGAGTCGAGGGCAACTCATCGCCCGCGCCCGTCGACATGCGCTGCGACTCTCGTTGCGCGCGCGCGGCGCCTGCGCCCCGGGTGAGATTGAACAGTTTTGTTTGCGCCTGACAGCCGACGGTGAATCCGTGAGTCTCGTCGCGCATCTGCGACGTGTTTCACGTCGTCACGGGCCAGCGCGGTCCGGGAAAGCTGTGCGCAACGCGCGCCTGCACGGGATCCGCGTCAGACTTCGCTGTTTTGATCGATGGGCCGTCGCGCACGTCGAGGGGGAAGCGCCGCGCACGGCATCGCGAGGCCGGGTAGCAACGCCGGGCTTTGCATGCAGATCGACCTAGACGTGCTGCAGAGGAACGACGCCGTCGAGTGCGTGGCCGCCCCGTCGGTTGGCGGGGCGCGGCGCCCCGGTGGCCTCGACCGGTAGGCCGCACCGGGCCCATGCGGCATCGGGAGGGAAAGCCCGCCGCTCGCACGCGGAGCGTAACGGCAAGATAATCCTGCTTATCACAATAGCTCGATTGCGTTGCCAAACTGGGCGATCGGAAAACGCGCGCGCTCTCAACACCGGCCGCGTGCCGCGCTCGTCGCCCAGCGCGCGCGGCGAAGCGGGCAGGTCGGCTGGTCGAGCCGTCGCGCGATCCGGTGCCATCCGAGCGCATCGATTGAGACCGGGCGCGGGTAGCCTTTGCCATCGGCCCAGTCTGCTGCGCAGCGGGTCGGCCGGCGCGCGCCCGTCTCGGTCCCGACGGGGTTGTCAGTGAGCCTTTACGGGACCGGATACCAGCCGAGCGGACGTGCGGGGTCGATCGGACTGCGGACGCCCGGGACGCTGCCCGCTGCGCGATGCGGATGGGCCGGAATCGGCTGCGCAGCGACGCTCGCGATCGCTGAGGCGCCGTCATTCAAATGACCGCGTCGCGCCGAAGGCGGTCACCTACCAGCAGTTTTCGCTCGCCGGCTTGTCGGCCATTGCCGACCTTGGGGCGGGCTGGGTTCTGTCGGCAATGTCTCGTCTGTGCAAGCGACGCGATGGTCTGACGCGAGTGTTGCGACGGGCGCAAAGCAAGCAGCGAGCGCTGGCACGGTAGCAGAGCTCCTTTCCGGTGCCCCGTAGCACTCTTTCACCTCGCGCCATGAACGGGAGCCAAACAATGACCCGAAGCGGAAGTTCAGCCGATTAAGACTTATTGCAGCTTCGCGGCGGTAGCTGCCTTTAGTCCCCGCCATTCGAACGACTGTTCGAGCTGCAAAACCGTCGTACCAAGTCTGTGGCTGTAGCGGAACTCCAACGCCATGTCTGATGCGTAGGCTGCTGCCGGTTTGATCGACACATTATGTAGACTAGGGTCCGCTTGTCTACCCAACTGGGGGCAGTTCACCTTGTACAATCATGGCGGCCACACCCCGAAGTCAACTTAAGCGAGTCAACTTGGCAACCTCACAGCATCCGACCAGTTCTCGAGGCATCTCCAGTGGTGGCGCCGCAGCAGCAGGGGGTATTGGGTTTCAGGCCCAGCTTGGGGCGCTTTTCGGTCTGCAGTTGCTTGCCCAAGTTCCGGTCGACCACGTACTGGAATTGGGGGCAGCCGCTCCTGTCTGGATTCGCTTTGAGACCGAGGCACCTGTGGACGACATCCTGGTGGCAACCTCGGAAGGCGGGTTCATCGCGGTGCAGGCCAAGACGACCGTCAACCTCTCGTCCGGGACTGACGGCGGCTTGGCCAAGACCGTCCAGCAGTTCATTCGACACTGGCTAGTCTGCCGCGATGGTCAGGGCGAACAACTTTGGGATCGCTGCCTCGATCCGAACAAGGATCGACTCGTGCTGGCAGTAGGGCCCACGGCACCCGCTTCGATTCGTGTGGATCTCCCGGCAGCGCTGAGGTCTCACTCGCAGCCATCGCCAGGTGTGCTGACGCAAGACCAGCAAAGGGCACTGGAGGTGTTCGAGACATGCATGCGGGAGGCTTGGAGCAACACCACGGCCGAACCATGGAGTCCGACCGTGCTTCGAAGCGTTGCCCAGCTTGTGAGGGTGATGACGTTTGACCCGGCTGGCGCGTACGCCAACGTCATGGAGGGGCTAGCGGCAAGGGCGACGACGACGGATCAGGCTCGACCTTTGATCACCGCGCTGGCCCAGATCAGCCAGCGCTGGATGACCGAGCGGAGCGGTGGCGACTTATCTCAACTGCGGCAAGCCGTCATGCATGCACGAGTGCCGCTGTCTGCGCCGCCACGCTTCGAAGACGATATCCGCAAGCTTAGGGAACACTCGGAGCAAATTGCCGCCGACTTGCGGCCCTACGAGCAGATCGAGAGGACCGAGGGCGTCATCCGAATCACCCGGGAATGCCAGGCAGCCGCCTTAGCCGCGGCTCAAGAAGGATCGCTTCTCTTGATTGGCGAGCCCGGTGCTGGCAAGAGCGCTGTCATCAACGCGCTGGCCCGTGAGTTGAGGAGCCATGGCGACGTCGTCGAGCTCGCGGTCGACCGCTATAGCGTTCAAGACCTCGTTGGACTGAAGAACGAACTGGATCTCGAACACGACCTGGTCAAAGTGCTCGAGGCCTGGGACGGCTCATCGGACGGATGGCTAGTCGTCGACGCCCTCGACGCTACTCGTGGTGGACAGGGAGAGGGCGCGTTCCGAACACTGATCGAGCGCGTTCTCGCCTTGAAGGGACGCTGGAAAGTCGTGGCCTCGATACGGACGTTCGACCTGCGCATGGGCGTCCGATTCCGTGAGCTGTTCGCAGGTCGTCCGACCAACCCGGACTACCGGGACGCCACGTTCCCAACGGTGAGGCATCTGCTTGTGCCTCCTTGGTCGGAGGAAGAGTTCGACCAGGTACTGAACCAAGCGCCGGAACTCCGTATCGCCCTCGATGGCGCGCCAACGAAGCTTCGGCAACTTGCGCTTGTGCCTTTCAACACGCGCCTCATCGGCGAGTTGCTCCGCACCGGAATGGGCGCTGAAGCATTTCGCGAGCTAGCTAACCAAGCGGGCCTGCTGAGGCTGTATTGGGAGCACCGGGTGACGCCGTTGGGGTCGCGCGCCGATGTCTGCTTGCGCCTCGTTGTTCAAGCGATGGTCGATAGCCGAGTGCTGCGGGCCCAGACGCATGTCATCGCTGCCACGGCGCCCGATGCATTGGATGCACTTCTTCTCAAGGGCGTGTTAGCCAAGGTCGAGAACGAGCGCTTTATCCAGTTCCGTCACCATCTTCTGTTCGACTATGCCACCTCGCGACTTCTTATGGACGTCGATGGGCTCGTTTCAGGCGAGGTGCAGTACCTGAAAGCTCAGACAATCGGTCTGATGCTTGCGCCGGCGATGGGCTTCTTGCTGCAGGAGCTCTGGGGGTCACAGCCGGATCACGAGCGCTATTGGACCGCCGTCGAAAGGATGGTCGGCAATCCGGAGGGAGACCCAATCCTGCGCAGCGTGGCCGGAAGGCTCAGCGCCGAGCTGCCGGAGAATGCTGCAGACACTCATGCCATCGCAAAGCATGTCGCCGACGGTCGAGACATGGTGACTACGGCACTTTGGCACGTGGTTTCTGCGCTGGCGGTGCGCCTAGAAGACCATCCGAATGTGAGTCTCACGCCGTGGGTCTCGCTCGCCGGTGAACTCGCTGCCAGCGTCGAGCGAGTCCCTTCCCCATTGAGGACGCTGCTCTACCTCTTGATCAACACGGCGCGTCCGTCTCAGGCAGGTGAGGCAGTCGGTCTTGCGGCAAGAGCACTGTTGGGATTCGTGTTCGACCATCCTGAGTCGAGAATCGATGCCGCGCTAGTCATCCCAAATGTCGTCGCCACTTACGCGACTGCGCCTTCGGAGTCTCGAGCGCTCTTGGAACGAATCTTCGAACCTGAGCGCGCCGATGCGCACAACTGGGAGGACGTTCCGGCGCTGTGCCGTGAGATTTCCAAACTGGCCGACACCGATCCGGATTTCGCTGCGACCGTGTATTCGAGGACGTATGCAGGCACGGTCAAAGACGATGTCACTACCAGCATGGGCGGTCGAAGTCAGATCCTATCTCTGACGTCGAACTCCAGGCAGGACTACGGCATGGCACTGTTCTCGCTGTGCGAGTTCTTCCCGACGTTTCTGCAGAATCACCCTCGAGCGGCTACCCGAGCGTTTGTGGAATCGGTAGACCACTACATTCGACGGGAGCACAAGCTAGCAGAGCGCGAAATTGTCACCCGAACGATCGATGGCCGGAGTCTCCGACTTGAAACCGACCTGAGTCACATCTGGAGTCACGACCCTGATCACGAGCATGGCCAGGATGGCGACGCCCTGATCTCGAAGTTCCTGCCTGCGTTTGTTGCGTTGCCTGAGTCCGATGCTCGCTTGGTTGCAGACCAGATCTCGACTTCATCGGCATGGGCATTGACATGGGCAAGGCTCTTTCTTGCGGCAGTGCGGCGCAACGATAGCTTGATCGACCGGCTTTGGCCGATTGCGGCAGATGAAGCCTGGCTCTCCAATATCGATACCCAGAAGGATGCGATCGACCTCGTGGCCCTCGGCTATGGGCGGCGCAGCATGGCTGAGCGGGATGCGCTCGAAACTTCGGTGACGACCTTCTCAATGGAAGGGTACACCTCTCCGGAAGCGGCCAGGGAACACCTGATCCAGCGTCTGTTCAGCGTCATCGGGCCTGATCAGCTCGTCACCAAGAGTGCACGTGCTAATCTTGCGGCCACGCCAGCAGAGTCGGTCGAGCGCAGCCTTCGAAACGAGCGACCATTTCGCATCACAAGCGGATTCGGTCGGTCTGAGCCCTTCTTCTGGATCGAAGACCTGGACAGGGATAGACCGTCGAATATCACTGTCATGGAGGCCATAGAGGCGGCCCGGGGCTACATCGAGGCCAAGCCTGGTCGCCCGTCGACCGACGAAATCGATACGGCGCGCACGCTCGAGTTGCTCGAGGCAATCGTTCGTGGCCTAGAGGCTCCTGACTTGGACGAAGCGCTGCGTAGCCACGGCGAAGGCGTCATCGGCCAGGGATGTGAACGACTTGCGCAGGGCGAGCGCTTGGTTGTGAGGGAGGGCTTCGATCCGACTGATCGTTATCTTGCGCTCATTCGGATAGCTGCCACTTCTGGCAACCCGGAGGTCACCGACGAGACGGAGTCTCAGTACGAACAGTCCCAGTCCTGGGGCGGGCCTGCCGCTCGCATTGAGGCCGCAACGGCGGTGCTGGACGTTTGCCTGCAGCGGGCCGATCTGTACCCGCGACTTGCGGAGGATATCGATCGTTTTCTAGATGATCGCCATCCTGCGGCGCGGTCTCAGTCGGTCGGGCATCTCATTCGATTGTGGGATCTCGATCGGGCTGGTTTCTGGCGGCGCCTCGAGCTTCGTCTTGAACGAGAGGCCAACTTTGCGGTCTTAGGCTCCGTCGTCAATGTGCTGCGGATGGTCATCCATGTCGAACCCGACCGAAGCGAACGACTGATCCTCGCGCTCCTTGCGCGGTACAGCGGCACGGCAAAGCAGGCTGATCTTGAGGACTCTCTAGCTGACCTCGTTGCGATTCTTTCGGTGACCCATCAGAGAGCCTCAGCTGAGGCCGTCGTGTCAAGATGGCTGGACGACCCGTCTGTGCACAGCGGACAGCTCGGAACGATTCTGTTCACGCTCCGCGATGCAGTCGTGCTCGGCCTGCATCCTGGCCAATCAGACGAAGGTGCGCTTCGGCATCGAGCCCAGGCCCTCCTTCATCGAATCGTCGTTGCCGCCAGCGGGCCACTTGCAACTTATGACCCGAGCGTCGCTGTTCCCGACGACCAGGTGCCGAGGTTGAGAGCTTGCCTCGAGCTCATCGACAAGGCAGCCATGCAGCTCTATTTCGCGACCGGTCGAGTCAACGGCGGTACGGGAATCGACGAGGCCGGGTGTGAGATCTACTTGCGCGAGGTAGCGTCGACGCTCGACCTTATCGCAGATCAAGCACAGCCGCACACCATTTACCAACTCCTGCAATTGGTGGAGATTCTGGCTCCGCAGGACCCGGAGCGTGCATTCGATCTGACCGCGCGTGCGATTCGAGGGGGCGGCGCGAAGGGCGGCTATCAATACGAACCGTTGGGCGCCGAGCTGATGGTGCGACTGATAAGCAGCTTCCTAGCGGATAGCAAGGAGATCTTTGAGACTATAGAACGGCGCCAGGCGCTCGTGGACTGCCTCGAGATCTTCATGGAAGCAGGGTGGCCGTCGGCAAGAAAGCTGCTCTATCGCCTGCCGGAGCTGCTTCAGTGATTCGCGAAGTCACGGAGGCAGAGTTCATCGAACGATTTGCCAATCTGATCGATCGCTTCGATGCGTCGATCGCTGCAGACGCGCGCCCGGAGTTCGCCGGCGCGGAGGCAGGCGATCCTCACGAACACACGACTCGCGTTCACTTTCTAGATGAGCTCGTAGAACTGCTTGGTTGGTCGCTCGGATTGGGTGGGGACATGGCGGAAGAGGCCCGTCTCAAGGGCGAGACGACCACGTTCATGGACTATCTTGGCGTCAGAGCAGACACCAATGCTCCAGCCTTACTCATTGAGGCCAAAGCTTGGGACAAGGCGTTTCTGGAGCCGCGAAGAAAGGTAGCTTTTGAAGCCCCAACCCTGTTGGGTGAAGGTATCAATCATTGGAGACGCGGTGGGGAGGCAAAAGACTCTCCGGTGGCGGGGCAATGGCATGCCTACATCAATCAAGTGGGCGGCTACGTTAAAGGTCTGAGAGACAGACATGGTCACACGCTGCCAAGAGCCGTGATCACAAGTGGGCAATGGATCGTCGTGTTCGTTGACCCAGTGCAGGCCTTCGTCGAGGGCACCGTCGAAGACGTCAAGATCAAGATCTTTCAGAAGCAGAATTTCAAGGCTCAGGCCAGCGAATTGTTTTCGCTGATATCAAAGAAGGCTCTCGCCGCCGAGACGCCCTTCAACGTGCGGCCTACACAGGTCTTGAACTACCTCACAAAGGACTTGGTCGTCGCATGTTTTCAGGCGGTTCACGTGAGCTACGAGGCCAGCGGTTCGCCTGTCTTCGGGCGAAAGCCGCGTGTATTGGTCTATCCCGCGCTGGTGCTGCGTGGGACGGACAACATGCTCCTGACTGTGCTCGAGGAATCTGAGGAGTCTTTGCTCGAGTACACAAAGGACGAGACAACAGACGAACTCTCTCTGGGTCCGCACGTCGACAAGCTTGCTGCCGGCGCCGCGGCGCTATTGGCGCGAACGGCAGAGCAGCTCGACCTTGAGCTTCGGCCCGCGCCGATTGTCGATTTTCCTGGGTTCCCGCGCGAGCCGATGCACAAACCGGCGGTCACACGGCCGCTGGCGCGTTCGAATCCCAGAGAGCGCGATAACTGGATCATCGTCACTGGCCAAGCGACCCACTTTGTCAAAACAGGCCCGGACGTGGAATGCAGGTTCCATAAATGGAGCGTCTGCAATGTCGCTCGCCTGGCGGCAGGATCATCCGCGATCTCTAGGCCTGTGTTGTCGATACCGAGGGCCCTCTTCATCGACGAAACGCCTCACCACTGCGCCCACAGTGATGTCATGGACCGCAGAGAGCCCCGCTGTCAAATACACATGATCGACGCGAGCCTTTGTTGTCGCGGCTGCACCTTTGTCTCAGATTGTTGGCCCGGCAATACCCGCCCGCCGCTGCCGTGTGGCACCTAGCAGGCCGTTGCGATGGCAGGACTGCGGCCGCTCGTGAAGCCAGCAGGATGTGCGAGAAAGTCTAGCCTGCAAGTTCCGCGACATCCGGCGCACGTTCGACGTGTTGTTCGTTGTTCGCCACGCCAAGTCACTCAGATGGACGCTCCAATCAACAAACGGCCATTCAATCTCTGCTAACGCATGTAACGGCCACGATTTTGTCGGTCAATGCGTTTGGAGTGGCGCATACCGACGAACACCTCGTGGGCGAGTTTCGACTAGACGCAGTGTATTGACCCGATAAGTGATCAGCGAACATTCTAACGCCAATCGAATGCATCTATAGGTCAAAATTCTTGTTTGCTCTGAATCCGAAGTACGGTGCGATAGCTAGGGTGAATCTCCCAGCTTAAGCCGTCGTCAAGATTTGCATCAGTGGAGAGAAGATTCGGCCGCTCCTCGTATCTGACAAAACCAAGACCACTTGCGGTGGATTCGTCGCGCCCCGCAATGAATCCACATCTGAATAAAAAATGCGCAACTGAGACGGCTCCTTTTTGATGATTCACGCCATCAATTTGAGGAACCCCGATGCGGCGAATTATCTTGTCTGCAATATGGTCGATAAGTTCATCTGTGCGGAAGCGGTGAGGGCCGCCACTGAACGATTCTACAATATCCTGAAGCAGCGGGCATTGGTGCCGATGCTCTTTATAGAGATCGCTTATTCTGAACTCGCCGTAGTCGCGCATTATCGCACGGACATTTCCCACACTAATATGAGTCTGTGTATTGTTGTACGCCGCACGTCCGGCGAGCTTACACAATTGCGCCGCCCATCGGGGGCGACCCGCCGAAAGAATGTGTATTGGTCGAAATGATGCTAAGGTCCGCTCTCCCCAGCTAAAGGGCTCCTTAAATATAATGCTGCGAATTTGATCGCCGTCTTTTAGTGGATCAATGCTCGTGTAGCGCGTGTCGTCTGGATAGTATCGACAAAAGAAGCTATGTATTTTGTTTGCAATTATTTTCCCCGTTTCTTCCGTGCTCCAGTTTAGATCAAGCATATACTGCTCGCATTTATCCATCGCTTCATCGTGCTGAGCGAGGACTGACCACACATCGCTACGAACTGCTGCACGGATGCAGAGCCCTTTCACCGAACTGATTAGATTCCTGCATGCACTAAAGAACGTACTTGTCTTGAGTCTCTCATGTGGTGTGTTCACGAAGGTGGCGTCGACGTCGTCAATGAATAACCACACTGATACCTCGCGATTATCCAGCACGCGCTTCAAAAGTGCCTGTGAATTGGAAACGTTTAGTCGCGTCCGTTCAATTTCGGCGCCAAGTCCCTTGACCTTCAGTCGATCGAATAGAGCGCTAACAAGATTGCGATTGCGAAAACCTGCCAATTCGGCAGATTCAATCAGCAATATCGAATCATCCGAAAATCCTACGCGCAACGATGCACCAAGCTCAAGGTTAACCTGGGAGCAAATGCGTTGCTGCCAGCCATATAACAACTCATCGGGGGAATCCGATTTGATTTCTTGCATCGCAATCAAATCAGATGCCTTAACGTATATAAGAATTTCCTCGCCACCATTTTCTTGCCGACGATAAAGAGTCTGCTTAAGTAACGCTGATTTTCCAACCCCCTTTCTGGATCGAACGAATGAAAGTCTTGTGGTTGGAGAAAAAAATCGGTCGAATTCCGGCTTATCAAGGAAATAACTATTTAATATTTCCAGATCTTCATCATCCCCCGCTTCATTCCCGAATAGCTCCGGGTCGATCAAGTCCCGACGACCTGAGAATGACCGGGGCGCTTCTCGTCGGGTGTGACGTGAAGGGGCAGTTTGACGCTTACGGCGCTTGTCCATCGTTCTTAGATGTATTTGGCGAAGTTAAGGGAACTATCGTGTATAAACTGGAAATTCGCAAGAGTTTGCCTAACCAACGACGACATCGCGCCTCCAGCACTTGGAATCTGAGTGCCTATTGCCATCGCGTAAGCCGTCATCGGTCTTACGCCAGCTGGAGGCGTGCTTTCGACCCTGAGCCGCCGTCAGAGGGAAGATTCGAGCGTCGGGATCAGCCCGCTCCCCGCGGTGGCCAATCTGGCTCATCAAGCGACCCGCCTGATCCTGTTCTTGTGCCAGTTGCGAACCTGACGCGCGGACCGCCCCGAAACGGGCGGGCCGCTTCGACGCCGCGGCGCGCGGGCGGATCCCGTGGTGACGTTAGTGGCAGGGTGTGTGTGCGGCACGGTTAAACTACCTGGAACGCAAAACGACCACACCATCGGGGGCAGCATGACGCGATCAGAAGACTCGGACTGGCAAAAATTGTCCGCTCAGGTTCAACAGGCATTGTCGGCAGGTTGGAACGCCGGCGCGATGCCCGCCGCGGCGTCGGCGCTCTACAGCCGATGGTGGCAACTGGAGACCTGGCTGCGCTCGCTCGTCTATGTGGAGCTGCGTAGCGCGAATGGCGCTGCTTGGGCGGTGGAGCTGCCGGCTGGCTCGGCGAGTCGCCAACAAAAGGACGACGAGATTCATTACATGCGAACGCCCGATGCACAGGACCAGCTCGCGTACCTGGACGCGGGGCCTCTGCTGCAACTGACACTCGAGCATTGGCCGCTGTTTGGTTCGTATCTGCCGGGGCAAAAGATCTGGACTGGCCGAATCGAGGAGCTCAAGGCGATTCGGAATCGCATTGGCCACTGTCGTCGCCCTCATGACAACGATCTCGATCGTCTAGAGCAGACGCTGCGTGATCTCGACGGCGGCGCTTTTCGTGCAACGTCCTCGTTCAATGACCAATCGCGTCCGGATGAGGATTGGTCGGACGTCCTCGTACGCGACTGGGTGCACGAAGCTCATTCCGCTGCACATCTGATTGAGCATGCGAGAAGGCAGTACGACACGAGCTTCAGTCTTGCTTTCTCATCTCGTCCGTGGGCGGAGCACCGGACGACCAACGAAGCGCAACTCGGCCGCCGAGCCGGCTATGTCTGGCACGCGCGTTGGTATTTCAGAGGGGGGCGATCCTTCGATCTCGCGAGATTCTGGCGAGACATCGCGATCCACAAGGACCTCATCATGTTGGTGTGCGCGGATTCGGCGTCGAGTCTTCACGTCTCGTTCTCGGCACTCGAAGATCAGCAGCAGGTCAGTGACGTGATAGGTCTATGTTTCGACGCAGCGTTGTCGAATCTCGGCCATCACCTATGCGAGGACGATCCCTTCGCTTGGGCTCGGCGTTACGCCAATGTGGATCCTCGCGTGCACGCAGGGACGCCGTGGGCTGTCATGGATCCCGCGTGGGAGGGGTTCAGCCTATTTTCTGCCTGAGCGAACGCTCTGCATGGCAACGGTCCATCGAGCCGGTAACGCTCGCGCCGCGACGAAAGCCAGGGCGATCGCTGGGGTGCCCCGGAAGATCGAAAGCCCAGACGGTTGTGGTTGCCATGTGTTTTGCCAATTTATGATCGACGCAGCGTACACCATCGAGGGCTGCATTGTGCGCCCTTACCAATTGCACAGGGGTGAAATGCGAGAGCAGGTCGTCCAGAGCGTGCTGCTGCGCCTTGGCAAATTTGGGCATCAACTCCGGTTCACGCCGTCCTTGGCCGCGTCGACCACCCGCGACCGGGAATGTCTCGCCCACGGCGCGCCGCAGCGGGATTCTACGACGTCCGCCCCGACGCCTTCGATGCAGGTGGTAACTGGTCAGCCGTCTCGCAGCACGTCGAGCAAATGGCTTACGAAAACTTGAGGTGGCCGCCGGTGAAGCGCTCAGATTGGATCCGGTGCGGGTAGCCGCGGTCAACGTGGCCTTGTCGTTCGAGGTGCGATTGTTTGCGCTCGCCACGTCGACGCATGACCCACGGGTTGCAGGATGAGCCCGGCGCGTGACACCGGCGCGCTGTACAAGGTCCGTCAGGAGTTCGTGTATGGGGTAATCGAATGAAAGGGACTTCCCCGTCCCGAGGCTGCGGCGGAAGCCGCGAATCGGCATCAAAGTGCCATGATGGAGTGTCGAGCCTTCATCAACGCCAGCGCGAGGGGAAGTCCATGTCCAT
>NZ_JAAGPL010000098.1:0-31359 GCF_017104785.1 Burkholderia sp. Ac-20353
CACTGCCCTCAAGGGCGAAGCCGAGCGCCGCGAGCGCGAGCGCGTCGAGACCGCGAAGGCCGCGCGCCAGGCCGACGCCGACGCGAACCTGTTCCGCAACGAGATCGGCGCGATCAAGCCGCTCAACGCGCCACCGCGCGCCGCTGCTGGCCGCGTGCCGCCCGACCCCGTGCCGAAGCAGACGCAGCGCGACGAGGAAGCGGTGCTGAACGCGACGCTGTCCGACGAGTTCGATCCCGAGACGCTGCTCGACAGCGACGAGTCGCTGTATTACCACCGCCCCGGCGTAAGCCGCGACGTGGTGCGCAAGCTGAGGAGCGGCGCGTGGATCGTCCAGGCGCAGCTCGACCTGCACGGAATGCGCCGCGACGAAGCGCGCGACGCGCTCGCCGCGTTCATCCGCGAATCCGGCAAGAAAGGGCTGCGCTGCCTGCGCGTGATCCACGGCAAGGGCCTCGGCTCGGTCGGCAAGGAACCGGTGCTGAAAGGCAAGGTACGCGCGTGGCTCGTGCAGAAGGAAGAAGTGATCGCATTCTGCGAGGCACGCGGCAATGACGGCGGCGCGGGCGCGGTGCTCGTGCTGCTGCAGCCGTTGGCCGCGCCCGGCGATCGGGGGCCGCGTGCCGCATCCTAGGCTGACGCTCGCGATCACGATACTCGAAGCGATCGCGACGCTCGCGTTCGCGATTTCCGGTTTCATCGAAGCGCGCAAGAACCGGCTCGACTCGGTCGGCACGTTCGTCGTCGCGCTCGCGACCGCGTTCGGCGGCGGCACGCTGCGCGACATCCTGCTCGAGCGCCGGCCGTTCTACTGGGTCGTGCACGACGACTACGTGCTGGTGATCTTCGCGCTGTCGCTGTGCGCGCCGTTCGTGCTGCGGATGCTGTCGCGGCTGTCGGCCGAGAGGACGCTGCTCATCGCCGACGCGGTCGGCCTCGGCATCTTCAGCGTGTCCGGCACGTCGATCGCGCTCGATGCCGAGATGCCGCGCTTCATCGCGGTGATGATGGGCGTGATCACCGGCGTGGTCGGCGGGATCATCCGCGACGTGCTGTGCAACGACATCCCGCTGATCCTGCGCGATTCGCGGCCGTACGCGACCTGCGCGTTCATCGGCTGCTGGTTCTACCTGCTGCTGATGTGGCTGGACGTCGATTCGGTCTACAGCGTGCTGACGGCGACCGGCTTCATCCTCGTCGCGCGGCTCGTCACGTTCAAGTTCGACGTGCGGCTGCCGCACTAAGCGCAAGCCATCCCAAAAAACTCAAGGGGCTGCTGAAAGCAGCCCCTTGTCGTTTCACGTTCGTGATTCGCGACAAATACGATCCATCGGACACGGACACAGTTTTTTACATTACCCTTTCATCTTTCAATGAAGCCATGCTACGTTCCGCCCAATGATCGCAAACAAACGGCAAGAGTATGGTCATCTTTTACGCGGTAGTTGAAGACGATCCGCTGGACAGTGGCGGCTACGTAGTCGACGGAGGCAAATGCGGAACGATCGCTGGTGATGACGGCAAGCTTCGGAGAATCACGTTCGTCGGACAACGGGCCTGGTGCAGCACCTGCGAAAGCATCGGAACAATTGAAGCAGCGCCTGGCGCCCCGAACAAAAAGCGATTACGCGACTTCACTTCCGCGGGAAGAGTCCAGGCCCTGAGTGGAGATTGGGTCCGATGCCGCTGTGAACGCCCTCCACGCATCAACTCCCGATACGGGCGCAAATGGAAAATAGATGAAAGAGAGCCCGATACCGGGATATCGGCTGCAGTCGCTGCAACGTCGGGCACCCAGGCAACTGCGCCACCCGCCTATAACGATCGCTTCGTCCTTCGGGACGCTGCCGGCAACCCTCTGAGCTACACCCGTTATGCGCTGCAGCGTGACACGGGAGCATTCGAATACGGCACGACAGACGAACTGGGTCAAACGCACCTGCTCGCCTCGGTGCCGCACGCCGAAAACATCACGATCTATCTCGCCGAATAGCCATGCCGGAATATACTCACGTGTCGCCTGACGGCAATCGATACAAGCGGGTCGCGGCACACACAACCACGCCAACGAGCGATACTTCACCGAAGCCGGTCACTGCCCGGTTCAAGACATTCTGGAAAACGATCCGGAAATGGACTGACACCGACATCGCTGAATACCACTGCACCGCCCCACAACTGGCGGAGCAAATTCAGGCAGAAGCGTATTGGGATCGAAATGGAAGCACACGCACAAATCGATTTACGTGCGAGGACTTCGCACTACGGTTGCTCATCCAGTTTTCCGCATTGCGAGGGCTGCCGCTCAATCTGAAGACCGGCGTGCGAAGCTATCGGAATGTGGAAATCTACGGCGAATCCGAGCACCGACGATACGATTCGACAATGTACGGTTTCGCCGATATGGTATCGCTGACTTTCGGCGCACCGGACGTACAGCGTACGGATTCGAATACCGCACAACTCAAGACACCGGAATCGCTCTTGCCCGGAGACATGCTTGTACAGGCCAATGATCGCGCAGGTATTGGACACCACGTTCAAATGGTCACGAGGGTCTCATCGTCGTCCATTGCGATCATGCAAGGTAATTCGAGCGGCGTGATCGTTCGTCCGTTCACAACAATCATGCGGATATTCGGCCGCAATCGAGCGGATCCGCAAAGCGCCAGTTACGCAGGCATGGGCGTCGAAAACGGGCACTACATGCGCGGCGAAGATGGGTGGGACTACAGAAACGAGACGACAGGTGCCGAAGTCAAAGACTTTCTGAAACAGTTTCAGCTGTATCGCTGGAATTTCACTGCATTCAACCGGTAAGCCGTGGAACGGTCATGCGTGCGTTTTTTTCAGTGATCGCGGATAGCGATCTATTTGGCGCACTCGCGACCGTGTGTTTGCTTGTCGCAGTGGCCGGCTTGTTTTCCAGGGTACGCCGCTCGAAGCTTTATTTTCCGGCCGTCTTCGCGTGTCTCCTGTTCATGCCAGTGCTACACGCGATCGGTTCGTACTTTTTGTCAATGCCGAGTCCATGACTGCATCGTGCGCCCCCCAGGCATCGACGAAAAGGCTGTAATCGCAGCGAATGCAGCGACCCGGCTCGCGCCGGGGCAATCGACGAGCCGCCAAACCCATAAATGGCCCGGATACTTCATCAATCGCCCCAAGCGAGTTTGCGTTACGCGATCCGCTCCTCCGACGCCGGATCGAACAACACGGCCTTCGACACGTCGAACAGCAGCGACAACGTCTGCTCCGGCTGCGGATTGGCGGCCGGATGCACGCGGCTCACGATGCGCTTGCCGTTCACCTGCGCGAACACGTGCGTGTCCGGGCCGGTCGGCTCGGTCACGTCGACGCGCACGTCGAGCGGCTGCAGGTGCGACGCGTCGCCGTTGTGCGCGCTGCGCGCATCGGTGATGCGCTCCGGGCGCAGGCCGAGGATCACCTCGCGGCCGACGTGCGACTTCAGCTTCGCCGCGTCGAACGGCAGGTTCAGCGCGCCGCGCGTGACACCCGTGTCGATCTCGAGCGCGATCCCGCTGCCCTGCTCGACCAGCCGGCCGTTGATGAAGTTCATCGGCGGCGCGCCGATGAAGCCCGCGACGAACAGGTTCGACGGCGAATCGTAGATCTCCTGCGGCGCGTCGAACTGCTGCACCACGCCGTCCTTCATCACCGCGATGCGGTCGCCGAGCGTCATCGCCTCGATCTGGTCGTGCGTCACGTAGACGATCGTCGTGCCGAGGCGCTGGTGCAGCAGCTTGATCTCCGCGCGCATCTCGATGCGCAGCTTCGCGTCGAGGTTCGACAGCGGCTCGTCGAACAGGAACAGCGCCGGGTCGCGCGCGAGCGCGCGGCCCATCGCGACACGCTGGCGCTGGCCGCCCGACAGCTGCCCCGGCTTGCGGTCGAGCAGGTGCTGGATCTGCAGCATCGACGACACGCGATCGACGATCTGCTGCTGCTCGTTCTTCGGCACCTTGCGGATGTTCAGGCCGAACGAAATGTTCTCGCGCACCGTCATCGACGGATACAGCGCATACGACTGGAACACCATCGCGATGTCGCGATCCTTCGGCGACAGGTCGTTGACGACCTTGCCGTCGATCCGGATCTCGCCGCTCGTGACCGTCTCGAGGCCGGCGATCATGTTGAGCAGCGTCGACTTCCCGCAGCCCGAGCCGCCGACGAGAATCAGGAACTGTCCGTCCTCGATGTCGATGTCGACACCCTTCAGGACGGGCACCCCGTTCGGGTAGGTCTTGTACACGTCACGGATTGAAAGGCTTGCCATGCTGTGAATCCTCTGTCTCGTGCAGCGCGTTCGTCGCGCCGCGTCGCTATCGTTTCGATGCGCCGCGCGTCACGCGCGCGGCCGGTTCGTCGTCTCGTATAAAACCGCGCTCAACCCTTCACCGCGCCCGCCGTCAGGCCGCGCACGAAGTAGCGGCCGGCGATCACGTAGACGAGCAGCGTCGGCAGCGCGGCGATGATCGCGCCCGCCATGTCGACGTTGTATTCCTTCACGCCCGTCGACGTGTTGACGAGGTTGTTCAGCGCGACCGTGATCGGCATCGAGTCGACGCCGGAGAACACGATCCCGAACAGGAAGTCGTTCCAGATCTGCGTGAACTGCCAGATCAGGCACACCATGAAGATCGGCAGCGACACCGGCAGCAGGATCTTCGTGAAGATCGTGAAGAAGCCCGCGCCGTCGATACGCGCGGCCTTCACGAGCTCGGCCGGCACGCTCACGTAGAAGTTGCGGAAAAACATCGTCGTGAACGCGATCCCGTACACGACGTGCACGAACACGAGGCCCGGAATCGTATTGGCGAGGCCGAGCATCCCCTGCAGGCGCGCCATCGGCAGCAGGATCACCTGGAACGGGATGAAGCAGCCGACCAGCATCATCGTGAACAGCGCGTCCGCGCCGCGAAAGCGCCAGTGCGTGAGCACGTAGCCGTTGAACGCGCCGACCAGCGACGAGATCAGCACGGCCGGGATCACCATCTGCAGCGAGTTCAGGAAGAACGGCTTCATCCCGTCGCAGCGCACGCCCGTGCACGCGCCGCTCCACGCCTTCACCCACGGCTCGAAAGTCCAGTGCGACGGCGGCGTCAGCAGGTTGCCGGTGCGCAGCTGGTCGAGATCCTTGAACGACGTCGACAGCATCACGTAGATCGGGAACAGGAAGTACAGCGCGAACAGGATCAGCGCGGCGTAAATCACCGCGCGGCTGATGGTCGGCTTAGGCTGCATTGCGGGTGCTCCTCGATTCCATATACATCAGCGGCACGAGCACCGCGACCACGGTCGCGAGCATCATCACCGACGATGCGGCACCGAGGCCGAGCTGGCCGCGGTTGAACGAAAACGTGTACATGAACATCGCCGGCAGCGACGACGACGTGCCGGGGCCGCCCGCCGTCAGCGCGACGACGAGGTCGAAGGTCTTGATCGTGATGTGGCAGAGGATCAGCAGCACCGAGAAGAACACCGGACGCATGCTCGGGATCACGATCTTGCGGTAGATGGTCGGCAGCGTCGCGCCGTCCACCTGCGCGGCCTTGAAGATCTCGCTGTCGACGCCGCGCAGCCCCGCGAGGAACAGCGCCATCACGAAGCCCGTCGACTGCCACACGGCCGCGATCACGACACAGAAGATCGCCTTGTCCGGATCGTCGAGCCAGCCGAACGAGAAGCTCGTCCAGCCCCAGTCGTGCATCACTTTCTCGAGGCCGAGGCCCGGGTTCAGGATCCACTGCCACGCGGTGCCCGTCACGATGAACGACAGCGCCATCGGATACAGGAAGATCGCGCGCAGCGCGCCTTCGCTGCGGATCTTCTGGTCGAGCAGGATCGCGAGGAACAGGCCGAGCGCGACGCAGATCACGATGAACGGAATGCCGAACCAGCCAAGGTTCGCGGCCGAGGTCCACCACACGTCGTTCTGGAACAGGTCCGTGTAACGGCCGAAGCCGTCGAATTCGTAGTTTGGCAACAGCCGCGAACGGGTCAGCGACAGATAGCCGGTAATCAGGATGAAGCCGTAGATGAACACCACGGCGATCGCCACGCTGGGCGCGAGCACGAGCTTCGGAATCCAGCGGTCGGCGAAGGCCGACATCGGCGACGTGCGCCTGACGGCAGCGCCGGATCCGTTTCCGCTAAGAGGGGCAGCCACTTGATTCGACTCCTGGGACGAAAGTGACGCGGCCCGGCAATCCGGGGCCGGCGTCGGGTACGACGCGGGCCCGGACATCAGGCCCGTTTGCTGCGGATACAGGATTACGCAAGCGCCCGGCAGGTGAAGCAGGTCCGGCCGGGCGTTCGTCGCGCGCGTTACTTCACCTTCGCGGCCTTCGCGAGCGCGGCGACCGCGCTCTTCGAATCCTGCTGCGAGTTCATGAACTTCGTCACGACGTCGGTGATCGCGCCGGCCGTCGCGTCGCTCTGCGCCATCCCGTGCGCGAGCGACGGCACGAAGCCGCCCGACTTGATCGCCGTCTGCTCGTCCGCATACGACTTCTTCGCGCAATCGTCGAACTTGTCCATCTTCACGCCGAGACGCACCGGCACCGAACCCTTCAGCAGGCTGAACTGCTCCTGGAAATCCGGCGTCATGATCGTCTTCGCGAGCGCGAGCTGGCCCGGCGTCGCGGCGCTCTGGCCCTTCTGCTGGAAGAACACGAACGAATCGACGTTGAACGTATACGCGTTCGCGGTGCCCGGCACCGCCGCGCAGATGTAGTCCTTGCCCGCCTTCTTGCCCGCGGTCTCGAACTCGCCCTTCGCCCAGTCGCCCATGAACTGCATGCCGGCCTTGCCGTTGATGACCATCGCGGTCGCGAGGTTCCAGTCGCGCCCGTTGCGGCCGCTGTCGAAGTAGCCCTGGATCTTGCGCACGGTGTTGAACACGTCGAGCATCTGCGGCGACGTCAGCGTCGCCTGGTCGAGGTCGACGAGCGCCTTCCTGTAGAACGCCGGGCCCTGCGACAGCACGACGTCTTCCCACAGCGTCAGGTCCTGCCACGGCTGGCCGCCCATCGCGACCGGCTGGATGCCCGCGGCCTTCAGCTTGTCGGCGACCGCGAAGAATTCGGGCCAGGTGGCCGGCACCTTCGCGCCGACCTTGTCGAGCGCGGCCTTGTTGATATAGAGCCAGTTCACGCGGTGCACCGAGAACGGCGCGCCGACGGTGTGGCCCTTGAATTTCATGATCTTGTCGATTTCCGGCGGCAGGTTCTGCTTCCAGTCGCCGGCGGCCTGGTCGATGTTGACGAGCACGCCCTGGTCGGCCCAGTCCTGGATCAGCGGACCCTTGATCTGCGCGGCCGACGGCGCGTCGCCGCTGATCACCTTGGTCTTCAGCGCGGTCATCGCCGCTGCGCCCGCGCCGCCTGCGACTGCGAAATCCTTCCAGACGTAGCCCTGCTTCTGCAGGTCGTCCTTCAGCACGCCGACGGCCTTCGATTCGCCGCCCGAGGTCCACCAGTGCAGCACCGTCACATTCTCGGCCGCCTGCGCCGCCACGGCGCCAGCCATCAGACCCGCGGCGCACAGCGCACCCATGATCGCGCGAACTTTCATTACTTATCTCCTCCAGACTGAATCAACTCGTGTAGTTCCCGCTCACGGGAACGGCTTCTTGGTGACGACTGGGAAATCGAGCCGCGAGACGCTGCGCGCGTACGGGGCCGACGACCGGCCGGGCTCTTACAGAAAGCGTGACTTGAGATTCAACGGCGTGTCTCCTCTTGTGTTTCTGGCCCGCCGCGACGCGGTGCGGGCCCCGGGGCCGACGACTGGCGCACGATGCGCGTCATCAATGTCCGATACCATTCGGCACATGGCGCGCCCGACGAAGCACGCGCTGTTGCATCGACCGCGCGTCAATTTTTTCTTCGTCCGGGTGCTACCCCTTGCGGCGGATTGTAGTTAAACTACAATTCAGTGTCAAAAATATTTTTATCGCACTACGGATCGCTTCACTGCTACAGCTTCACAGCTACCCCAACCGGGCGGAGACACATGCATACCGATTCCAGCTTTACCTTCGTACTTTTCGGCGGCACCGGCGACCTGTCGATGCGCAAGATCCTCCCGGCGCTGTTCGAAGCGCACCGTTCGAACATGCTGGCCGAGAGCGGCAAGATCGTCGCGGTCGCGCGTCACCAGGCCGATCGCGCCGAGTATCTCGAATGGGTCGAGGAACACGTGAAGCCGCATGCGGCGAAGGCGTCGCGCGGCGCGTTCGACGAGGCCGCGTGGAAAAGCTTCGTCGAACGCATCGTGTACGTGAATCTCGATCTGGGCCGCGCGGAAGATTACGCAGTGCTGCGCGACACGATCGCCCCGCTGTCCGGCATCCGGGTGTTCTATCTCGCGACGGGCCCGTCGCTGTTCGTGCCGATCTGCAAGGCGCTCGCGTCGGTCGGGCTGAACCAGGGCGCGCGCATCGTGCTCGAGAAGCCGCTCGGCTACGACCTGCGCTCGTCGAATGCGATCAACGACGCTGTCGGCGAGATCTTCGCGGAAGACCAGATCTACCGGATCGACCACTACCTCGGCAAGGAGCCCGTGCAGAACCTGCTCGCGCTGCGTTTCGGCAATGCGCTGTTCGAGCCGCTGTGGCGCCGCGAATGGGTCGAGAGCATCCAGATCACGATCGCCGAGGAACTCGGCGTGGAGGCGCGCGGCGATTTCTACGACAATACGGGCGCGCTGCGCGACATGGTGCAGAATCACCTGCTGCAGTTGCTGTCGATCGTCGCGATGGAACCGCCGCATTCGATGGATTCGGATTCGGTGCGCGACGAGAAGCTGCGTGTGCTGCGGGCACTGAAGCCCGTCGATCCGCGCGACATCGGCAAGGTCGCGGTGCGCGGCCAGTATCATGCGGGCGTGATCAAGGGCGCGCAGGTGCCGGCCTATGCGACCGAGCCGGGCGTGAAGCCCGACAGCCAGACCGAGACCTTCGTTGCGCTGAAGGTCGAGATCGAGAACTGGCGCTGGGCCGGCGTGCCGTTCTTCCTGCGCACCGGCAAGCGGCTCGCCGATCGTGTCGCCGAGATTGTCGTGAACTTCCGTCCGGTGCCGCACTCCGCGCTCGGGCCGACCGCGCTGCGCCCCGGCGCGAACCGCCTCGTGATCCGCCTGCAGCCGAACGAGACGATCCGCCTGTACTGCCTCGCGAAGCAGCCCGGCGAAGGGATGAACCTCGCGAGCGTGCACCTCGACCTCGCGTTCGACCAGTTCTTCAAGGAAGGCCAGATGGAGGCGTACCAGCGCCTGCTGCTCGACGTGATCAACGGCCGCCTCGCGCTGTTCGTGCGCCGCGACGAGCAGGAAGCCGCGTGGCGCTGGGTCGAGCCGATCCTGAACGAATGGGCGCGCTCGCTGAAGCCGCCGAAGCCGTATGCTGCCGGCACGTGGGGGCCGGCCGCGGCGAGCGCGATGCTCGCGCAGCACGGCACCTGCTGGCTCGAAGAAGAGAACTGATGCAAGCGGCGGGCGCTGCACATACGGCGCCCGCCGTCGCCCCACACGATTCAACAGACAATAGCAGTCCGGAGGAGATGTGATCGAGATCCACGCTTTCGACACCCAGGAAGCGCAAAGCCAGGCGCTCGCGCAGGCGGTCGGCGACGCGCTGCGCGCGGTGCTCGCCCGCCCCGCTCGCGCGACGCTCGCGGTGTCCGGCGGCACCAGCCCGCGCCCGTTCCTGCAGACGCTGTCGCACGCGACGCTCGACTGGTCGCACGTCGACGTCACGCTGGTCGACGACCGCTGGGTGGCGGAAGACGACGCGGCGAGCAACGCGCACCTCGTGCGCGACACGCTGCTGCAGCACGCGGCCGCGCCCGCAACCTTCCTTCCGCTCGTCGATACGCACGCCGCGCTCGACGCGCATGTCGCCGCGCTGAACGCGAACCCCGCGCACCGCGTTCCCGACGTCGCGGTGCTCGGGATGGGCGAGGACGGCCACACCGCGTCGATCTTCGCCGACGCGCCCGAATGGGACCACGCGATCGCGACCGCCGAACGCTTCGTCGCCGTGCATCCGGGCGTGGCGCCGCACGCGCGTGTGAGTTTTTCGCTCGATGCGTTGAAGCGCATCGACCGGCTGTTCCTGCTGATCGCGGGCAGCCGCAAACGCGAGGTGCTCGAGGCCGCCGCCTCGTCGCTACAGCAGAATGCCATTTCGCAACTGGCCAACGACAAGGGGACTCAACTCGATGTCTACTGGTGCGCAAAGTAAAGTCGCCGCCGCGGGCCAGCATGCCGACGGCCCGCGCCTGCTCGCGGACGTCGGCGGCACGAACGCGCGCTTCGCGCTGGAAACCGGCCCGGGCGAGATCACGCAGATTCGCGTCTACCCGGGCGCCGAGTATCCGACGCTCACCGACGCGATCCGCAAATACCTGAAGGACGTGAAGATCGCCCGCGTGAACCACGCGGCGATCGCGATCGCGAACCCGGTCGACGGCGACCAGGTCACGATGACCAATCACGACTGGAGCTTCTCGATCGAGGCGACGCGCCGCGCGCTCGGCTTCGACACGCTGCTCGTCGTCAATGATTTCACCGCGCTCGCGATGGCGCTGCCGGGCCTGACCGATGCGCAGCGCGTGCAGATCGGCGGCGGCGCACGCCGCCAGAACAGCGTGATCGGGCTGCTCGGGCCCGGCACGGGGCTCGGCGTGTCGGGGCTGATTCCGGCCGACGACCGCTGGATCGCGCTCGGCAGCGAAGGCGGCCACGCGTCGTTCGCGCCGCAGGACGAGCGCGAGGATCTCGTGCTGCAGTACGCGCGCAAGAAGTTTCCGCACGTGTCGTTCGAACGCGTGTGCGCGGGGCCCGGCATCGAGATCATCTATCGCGCGCTCGCCGCGCGCGACAAGAAGCGCGTCGCGACGAACGTCGACACCGCCGACGTCGTCGAGCGCGCGCATGCGGGCGATGCGCTCGCGCTCGAGACGGTCGAATGCTTCTGCGGGATTCTCGGCTCGTTCGCGGGCAGCGTCGCGCTGACGCTCGGCGCGCTCGGCGGCGTCTACATCGGCGGCGGCGTCGCGCTGAAGCTCGGCGAACTGTTCACGCGCTCGTCGTTTCGCGCGCGCTTCGAGGCGAAGGGCCGCTTCACGCACTACCTCGAGAACATCCCGACCTACCTGATCACCGCCGAATACCCGGCGTTCCTCGGCGTGTCGGCGATCCTCGCGGAGCAGTTGTCGAACCGCTCGGGCGGCGCGTCGTCGGCCGTGTTCGAGCGGATCCGCCAGATGCGCGACGCACTGACGCCGGCCGAGCGCCGCGTCGCCGACCTCGCGCTGAACCACCCGCGTTCGATCATCAACGATCCGATCGTCGACATCGCGCGCAAGGCCGACGTCAGCCAGCCGACCGTGATCCGCTTCTGCCGCTCGCTCGGCTGCCAGGGACTGTCGGATTTCAAGCTGAAGCTCGCGACGGGTCTCACGGGCACGATCCCGATGAGCCATAGTCAGGTGCATCTCGGCGATACGGCGACCGACTTCGGCGCGAAGGTGCTCGACAACACGGTGTCCGCGATCCTGCAGCTGCGCGAGCACCTGAACTTCGAGCACGTCGAGAACGCGATCGAGATCCTGAACAGCGCGCGGCGCATCGAGTTCTACGGGCTCGGCAACTCGAACATCGTCGCGCAGGACGCGCACTACAAGTTTTTCCGGTTCGGGATCCCGACGATCGCGTATGGCGACCTGTACATGCAGGCCGCGTCGGCCGCGCTGCTCGGCAAGGGCGACGTGATCGTCGCGGTGTCGAAGTCGGGTCGCGCGCCCGAGCTGCTGCGCGTGCTCGACGTCGCGATGCAGGCCGGCGCGAAGGTGATCGCGATCACGTCGAGCAACACGCCGCTCGCGAAGCGCGCGACCGTCGCGCTCGAGACCGATCACATCGAGATGCGCGAGTCGCAGCTGTCGATGATCTCGCGGATCCTGCATCTGCTGATGATCGACATCCTCGCGGTCGGCGTCGCGATCCGCCGCGCGTCGCCGAATGCGGAGTTGACCGAAGCCGTCGCGCAGGCGAAGGCGCGCGCGAACGACGACGAATCGGCCGACGTGCTCGACTGGCTGAGCCACGGCGCGTCGCCGGCGACGAAGGACGCGGCGCGGGACTGACGCGCGCAGGCTTGCCTGACGCGGTCGCATCGAAAAACGCCACCGGGGTTGCAGCCTCGGTGGCGTTTCTCGTTTCTGGTTACGCGTTTCTGGATACGCGTTTCTGGATACGCGTTTCTGGTTACGCGTTTCTGGTTACGCGTTTCTGGTTACGCGTTTCTGGTTACGCGCTTCTGGTTACTCGTTTCTCACTGGCGGCCGCGATCGCGCCGCACGCTCGATCAAAAAACGCCACCGGCGTTGCGCGCACGGTGGCGTTCTTCGGTGCGTTTATCCGGCCTCGCCGCTCAGGCGCCGGCCCTCACCGGCATACCATGCCAGCGCAGCAACAGGTTTCGCCCGACAAAGCACAGCATGCCCGTCACGCCGATCGTCACGCCCATCGCGAACGGCGTACCGTCTGCCAGCGCACCGATCGCGACGCTCGCGAGCGCGCTGAGCCCGAGCTGCATCGCGCCGAACACGGCCGCCGACGCACCGGCGTTGTGCGGGTAGCGGTGCATCAGGTCGGTCGTGCAGTTCGCGGACAGGATCCCGACGACGCCGACGACGAAGAACAGGCAGACGACGATCGACCACAGCCCGCCCCACCCCGTCAGCGCGACGAGCGCGACCGCGAGCGACGCGATGCAGCTGACGAGCGACGTGACCGAGATGATCCGCAGCGAACCGACGCGGCCGACGAGCCGCGTGTTCACGAAGTTGCCGAACATGATGCCGATCACGTTCAGCCCGAACAGCAGCCCGTAATGCTGCGGCGACACGTGGAAATATTCGATGTAGACGAATGGCGTGGCCGCGACGTACGAGAACATCGCCGCGAACGCCATCCCGCCGCACAGCATGTGTCCCCATGCGACGGGATCGGACAGGATACGCCCGTACGCCGCGAACGACGCGAGCACCGCCGCGCTCTTGCGCCTTTCCTTCGGCCAGGTCTCGGGCACGCGCAGGAACGCGGTCACCGCGCACAGCGCGCCAAACGCCGCGAGCACGACGAACACCCCGCGCCAGCCGGCGAAGCGCAGCACCTGCCCGCCGAGCAGCGGCGCGAGCAGCGGGCCCACCGACGTGACGATCGACACCATCGACAGCACCTTGGCCGCGTCGGCCGGCTCGTGCGCGTCGCGCGCGATCGCCCGCGCGAGCACCGACGCCGCGCCCGCGCCGAGCGCCTGCAGGAAGCGCACGAGTATCAGCATGTCGATCGAGCCGGCCACGAAACAGCCGATGCTCGCGAGCGTAAACAGCGCGATGCCGCCGAGCAGCACCGGACGCCGCCCCCAGGTATCGGACAGCGGACCGTACAGCAGCATGCCGATCGAGAACCCGGCCATGAAGCTCGTCATCGTGTGCTGCGCGACGCCGGGGCTGACGGAGAAGCCGGCCGCGATCGACGGCAGGCTCGGCAGGTAGATGTCGGTGGCGATCGGCCCGCAGGCGGCGAGCGCGCCGAGCAACAGGATCAGCCGGGCATCGGGCCGGCGTCGGACGACGTGGGACATGGGAATCCGGAAAAGGCGCCGGCGCACGTTGGGTCGCGCGCACGGCAGTGAAGACAGGGCGGCGGCAGCTGGATGCGGCGCCGTCGAACACATGATTGTACGCGCAACCGTTTCAGGCGGTCCGCGCGGGCGGCCGATGTGAGGCCAATGCGCGGTCGCGGCCCTCCGGCACGGAACGACGCACCGCGCCGCGCCGCGCCACCGCGCGCCGATTGGATTAAGCTTGCTGCCCTTGTCTGAACAATCCTGCTGCCGACCGATCCGATGACCGCCTTCCTGCTGATCTGGAGCCCCAAGAAATGGCCGTGGCCCGAGCTGCCCGACGTCGCCGCGCGCGTGAAGGCCGGCGAAGCCGTGCACGACGTGTGGGGCTGCGGGTTCGCGCGCAGCATCCTGCCGGGCGACCGCGTGTTCCTGCATCGCGTCGCGAAGGAGCCCAAGGGCGTGTTCGGCTCCGGCTACGTGACGCGCGCGCCGTACGAAGTGCCCGATCCGTCGACCAAGCGCGGCTACCGCCTGTGCATCGACTTCGTCTACGACTGGCTCGTCGACGCACACCAGGAAGTCGTGATCCCGCGCGACGCGCTGCGCGTCCATCCATACTCGGTGCAGACGTGGGATGCGCAGACCTCCGGCACGTCGATCAAGCCGATGGTCGAAGGGCCGCTCGAGAAGCGCTGGGCCGAGCTGACCGGCAAGCGCAAGCCGCCGCGCTAGCGACCGTTCGCGCGCACCGCCCCGAGCGCACGCACACCGTTCTCGCGACGCTCGTCCGCCCGTCGCCGCCCTGCCGGCTCCGGCCCCCCACGCGCCGAATGGCCGCAGGCCGCCTACGGGCTTGCCGCGCGCGCCTCCGGTACGTCTCCGGTACAATCGGACGGATCGTTCCGCCCAGGCGCCGCGGCCCGTGCACAGGCCCCCGCGCCGTTCTCTCGCAGGTTTCGCTCATGTCCAACAATCAGATCCTCTTCGAACGCGCCCAGAAAACCATCCCCGGCGGAGTCAACTCGCCGGTCCGCGCGTTCCGTTCGGTCGGCGGCACGCCGCGCTTCGTCGCACGTGCGCAAGGCCCGTATTTCTGGGACGCCGACGGCAAGCAGTACATCGACTACATCGGCTCGTGGGGCCCGATGATCGTCGGCCACGTCCATCCGGAAGTGCTCGCAGCCGTACAGCGCGTGCTCGCCGACGGCTTCTCGTTCGGCGCGCCGACCGAGGCCGAGATCGAGATCGCCGAGGAAATCTGCAAGCTCGTGCCGTCGATCGAACAGGTGCGAATGGTGTCGAGCGGCACCGAGGCGACGATGAGCGCGCTGCGCCTTGCGCGCGGCTTCACGGGCCGCAGCCGCATCGTCAAGTTCGAAGGCTGCTATCACGGCCATGCGGACAGCCTGCTCGTGAAGGCCGGCTCGGGCCTGCTGACGTTCGGCAACCCGACCTCCGCCGGCGTGCCCGCCGACATCGCAAAACACACGACCGTGCTCGAATACAACAACGTCGCGAAGCTCGAGGAAGCGTTCGCCGCGTTCGGCGACGAAGTCGCCGCGGTGATCGTCGAGCCGGTCGCGGGCAACATGAACCTCGTGCGCGGCACGCCGGAGTTCCTGAATGCGCTGCGCGCGCTGTGCACGAAGCACGGCGCCGTGCTGATCTTCGACGAGGTGATGTGCGGCTTCCGCGTCGCGCTCGGCGGCGCGCAGGCGTACTACGGGATCTCGGCCGACCTCACCTGCCTCGGCAAGGTGATCGGCGGCGGGATGCCGGCCGCCGCGTTCGGCGGCCGCCGCGACATCATGGCCCACCTCGCGCCGCTCGGCGGCGTGTACCAGGCCGGCACGCTGTCGGGCAACCCGATCGCGGTCGCCGCGGGCCTGAAGACGCTGCAGCTGATCCAGGCGCCGGGCTTCTACGACGCGCTCACCGCACAGACCAAGCGCCTCGCCGATGGCCTCGCCGCCGAGGCGCGCGCGGCCGGCGTGCCGTTCGCGGCCGATTCGATCGGCGCGATGTTCGGCCTCTATTTCGCCGAGCGCGTGCCGGCGAGCTTCGCCGAAGTCACGCAGAGCAACATCGAGCGCTTCAACCGCTTCTTCCACCTGATGCTCGACGAAGGCGTCTATTTCGCGCCGTCCGCGTACGAAGCCGGCTTCGTGTCGAGCACGCACGACGACGCGGTGATCGACGCGACGCTCGCCGCCGCACGCCGCGCGTTTGCCGCGCTGGCGGCCTGACCCGGGGCCGCGCGGATGTTCTCGGACACCGATTTCGCCCACATGCAGCGCGCGCTCGCGCTGGCCGCGCGCGGGATGTACACGACGACGCCTAACCCGCGCGTCGGCTGCGTGATCGTCAAGAACGGCGACGTGATCGGCGAAGGCTACACGCAGCCGGCCGGCCAGGATCACGCGGAAGTGCAGGCGCTGAAGGACGCGCGTTCGCGCGGCCACGACGTCGCGGGCGCGACCGTCTACGTGACGCTCGAGCCGTGCAGCCACTTCGGCCGCACGCCGCCGTGCGCGAACGCGCTGATCGACGCGCGCGTCGCGAAGGTCGTCGCCGCGATGGAAGACCCGAATCCGCAGGTGTCGGGGCGCGGCCTCGGCGTGCTGCGCGATGCGGGCATCGACGTGCGTTGCGGGCTGCTCGCGCATGAAGCGGGCGAGCTCAACATCGGCTTCGTGTCGCGGATGACGCGCGGCCGCCCGTGGGTGCGGATGAAGACCGCCGCATCGCTCGACGGCCGCACCGCGCTGCCGTCCGGCGAGAGCCAGTGGATCACCGGCGACGACGCGCGACTCGACGGCCATGCGTGGCGCGCGCGCGCGTGCGCGATCCTCACCGGCATCGGCACCGTGCGCGCGGACAACCCGCAACTGACCGTGCGCGGCATCGACACGCCGCGCCAGCCGCTGCGCGTACTGGTCGACAGCCGGCTCGAGCTGCCGCTCGACGCGCGCCTGCTCGAAGGTGCGCCGCTGCTGATCTTCTGCGGCCGGCTCGACGAAGCGGGCGAAGCGCGCGCGGCCGCGCTGAAGGCGCGCGGCGCGGAAATCGTGCCGCTGCCGAACGCGCACGGCAAGGTCGACCTGCCGGCGCTGCTGACGACGCTCGGCGCACGCGGCATCAACGAGCTGCACGTCGAGGCCGGCCACAAGCTGAACGGATCGCTGCTGCGCGAGCACTGCGTCGACGAACTGCTGGTCTATCTCGCGCCGAGCCTGCTCGGCGCCGACGCGGCCGGCATGTTCGACCTCGCCGCGCCCGCGAGCCTCGACGCGCGCGCGCGGCTCACGTTTCACCAAATCGAGCGGATCGGCGACGATCTGCGGATCCTGGCGCGCTTCGCGCCGCCCACCGCCTCTCATTGAACGGAATCGTCACGATGTTTACCGGAATTGTCGCGGCTGTCGGCCGCATTGAATCGATCGAACCGCTCGGCGCGTCGCCCGATGCCGGCGTGCGCCTGGCCGTGCTGGCGGGCGGGCTCGACCTCGCCGACGTCGCGCTCGGCGACAGCATCGCGATCCAGGGCGCATGCATGACGGTAATCGAGAAAACCGACACCGGGTTCGACGTCGAAGTGTCGCGCGAGAGCCTGAACCGCACGGTCGGTCTCGCGGAGCCCGGCGACGTCAATCTGGAAAAGGCGCTGCGCGCGCACGACCGGCTCGGCGGACACATCGTGTCGGGCCACGTCGACGGGCTCGGCACCGTGTCGCACTTCGCGCCGGTCGGCGAGTCGCACGAGTTGCGCATCGTCGCGCCGCGCGAGCTCGGCCGCTATCTCGCGTACAAGGGCTCGATCACGGTCAATGGCGTGAGCCTGACCGTCAACGCGGTCACCGACCGCGCCGACGGCTGCGAATTCTCGATCAACCTGATTCCGCATACGGTCGAGGTCACGACGCTGCGTCACCTGAAGGCCGGCAGCCTCGTCAATCTCGAAGTCGACATGATCGCGCGCTACGTCGAGAGGATGCTGTCGACGTCCCAGGACGAACAAAAGCCGTTGAAATAACGCGAGTTTCAGCTAGTAGCCCGTATAGGGCCATCTCGTAGCATCCAGCGTCAGCCAGTGTTACGTGACGGTATACCTGACCGTATACCGTCATTTCCCGCGCCAGGTATTCGGTCAAGGCTCCAGAACATAGCCTTCCCTGCACGCTCTACCCCGCTGCCTGCCGCGCCGCCCTCTCCCCGAGTAGCCGCTGCAGGTCCTGGATTTCCGTGAAGGCAGCGGCCAGCCCGGTTGCAGGCACGACCGATTCGCCCCCGCCTTGTCCGCTGTCAGGCGGCCCTCCTGTCTACAAAATCATCCCGGCAGCTATCGCGGCTCGAACCGTCCGTGCTTGCCCCCGCCTCCAGCAGCCGAAAGCGCGTTTCATATTGCGGAATCCACGTCGAATTTCCGCAGCATCTCCTTTTCGCCGCTTGAAAACATGTTTTGCATCGCAAAAATCGCGATGTATCCCATTGAAAATTAAGCAAAAATAATGTCTTATGTCTTATATAAGACATCACCAAAGCGCATCAAGGCGGCGCTACTATTTAGTCCATGCAGTTCGCTTCGACAAACGTAGCGGCACACTCGATCACCTTTTCAAACGCGCTTTCTTCTCAGGAGATTCACATGGCCCAGTATCAGGACGACATCAAGGCAGTTGCCGGTTTGAAAGACGCACACGGCAGCGCGTGGAATGCGATCAATCCCGAATATGCCGCTCGCATGCGTGCCCAGAACAAGTTCAAGACGGGCCTGGACATCGCCAAGTACACCGCGAAGATCATGCGCGCCGACATGGCCGCCTACGATGCCAACCCGGCCAAGTACACCCAGTCGCTGGGTTGCTGGCACGGCTTCATCGGCCAGCAGAAGATGATCTCCATCAAGAAGCACTTCAACAGCACCGAGCGCCGCTATCTTTACCTGTCGGGCTGGATGGTCGCTGCGCTGCGCTCCGAGTTCGGCCCGCTGCCGGACCAGTCGATGCACGAAAAAACCTCCGTCAGCGCGCTGATCCGCGAGCTGTACACGTTCCTGCGCCAGGCCGACGCCCGTGAACTGGGCGGCCTGTTCCGCGAGCTCGATGCTGCTGAAGGCGCTGCCAAGGCCGCCATCCAGGAAAAGATCGACAACCACGTCACCCACGTCGTGCCGATCATCGCGGACATCGACGCGGGTTTCGGCAACGCCGAAGCAACCTATCTGCTGGCCAAGCAGTTCATCGAAGCGGGCGCATGCTGCATTCAGATCGAAAACCAGGTGTCCGACGAGAAGCAGTGCGGCCACCAGGATGGCAAGGTCACCGTGCCGCACGAGGACTTCCTGGCCAAGATCCGCGCGATCCGCTACGCGTTCCTGGAACTGGGCGTTGACGACGGCGTCATCGTGGCCCGTACCGACTCGCTGGGCGCCGGCCTGACCAAGCAGATCGCCGTGACCCACACGCCGGGCGACCTGGGCGACCAATACAATTCGTTCCTCGATTGCGACGAAATTTCGGCCGACGCACTGGGCAATGGCGACGTCGTCATCAAGCGCGACGGCAAGCTGCTGCGTCCGAAGCGCCTGCCGAGCAACCTGTTCCAGTTCCGCGCCGGCACGGGCGAAGCGCGCTGCGTGCTGGATTGCATCACCTCGCTGCAAAACGGTGCCGACCTGCTGTGGATCGAAACCGAAAAACCGCATATCGCGCAGATCGGCGGCATGGTCAGCGAGATCCGCAAGGTCATCCCGAACGCCAAGCTGGTGTACAACAACAGCCCGTCGTTCAACTGGACGCTGAATTTCCGCCAGCAGGCGTATGACGCGCTGAAGGCTGCGGGCAAGGATGTGTCGGCATACGACCGCGCGCAGCTGATGAGCGTGGAATACGATCAGACCGAACTGGCAGCACTCGCCGACGAAAAGATCCGCACGTTCCAGGCCGATGCGTCGCGCGAAGCAGGTATCTTCCACCACCTGATTACGCTGCCGACGTACCACACCGCCGCACTGTCGACGGACAACCTGGCCAAGGAATACTTCGGCGAACAGGGCATGCTCGGTTACGTGGCTGGCGTGCAGCGCAAGGAAATCCGTCAGGGCATCGCCTGCGTCAAGCACCAGAACATGTCCGGCTCGGACATCGGCGACGACCACAAGGAATATTTCAGCGGCGACGCAGCCCTGAAGGCGGCCGGTAAAGACAACACGATGAACCAGTTCTGATACCCGTAATACCCCAAGCGAAACGCCAACCCATGCGGGTTGGCGTTTTTTTTATCCGGCCTGGCCTTCGCGCGCGTCACGCACGCGCGCCAATCGTTCAGGCGACGCGTTGCCTGGGTTCAGCCGCGACACCCGCGCGCTGCACCGGCGCGACGATCACGCGGTCGCGCCCGGCCGCCTTCGCCGCATAGAGCGCGGCATCGGCGCGGGCCATCAACTGCGACAACGGCTCGTCGGCCGCGCGCTCGGCCACGCCCGCGCTGAACGTGAACCCGATGCCGCCGCTGCTCGCCGCCGCTCCCGCGGCGTGCGCCAGCGACACACGCAGACGCTCGATCACGCGCGTCGCGTCGGCGGCAACCGTATCCGCACAAAGCACCGCGAACTCTTCGCCACCGAGCCGCCCGAACAGGTCGCACGGCCGGATGCCACCGGACACGACCGCGGCAAAATGCTCGAGCGCGTGATCGCCCGCCGCATGTCCGTGGCGATCGTTGATGATCTTGAAGTGGTCGAGGTCGACGATGACGAGCGACAGCGGCGCACCCGTGCGCGCCGCGCGCCGGCAGCACTGCTCGGCCTGGTCGAGGAACGCGCCGCGCATCAGCGCGCCCGTCAGGCCGTCGATGGTCGCGAGCCGCTCGAGACGTTCGGCCATGCGGTCGTGCGCGAGCATCACGACGCCCATCGACAGGCACAGCAGGCTCAGCACGCCGAGCGCGACGAACACGACGTTCAGCGGCGCCGGGTGCAGCGGCGACGTGTCGGCGCGCTGCCCGAGCGCGAACGCGGCGCCGCGCGCGAACTGGACGATTGCCCCGGCGATCGCGACCACCCACACGAACCCGTAAGCGAATGCCGGACGGTGCACAGGCCGCCGTCGATAGGCAAGCCAGCCGATCGCGACGCGGACGTACACGGCCATCGTGGACACGAGCACGATGCGCAGGTTCGGCAGCGATCCGGCCAATGCGCAGCCGACGACCGCGGCCGCCAGCAGCGCCGCGGCAGCCTGCTCGGCACGATACACGGACCGCACGCCGAAAAATTGCCGGAAGCCCTGCAGGATCGCGAGCGTTGCGCACACGTACAGCGTACCGGCGAACGCGATGACCGCCTGCGACGACGGCGCGGCGAGCAGCGCGCCGACTGCCATCGCGAGCAGCGCCTGCGACGCGAGCCAGCGGCGCACGCCCGGCACGTCGGCGCGCCACAGCGAGCCGAGCACCGCCGACGTCGCGACGCAGTTGATCAGCAGGACGAGCAGCAAAACGGCGGGAGTCGACATGTCCGGGGAGCATCCGATCGAGATCGCCAAACGCCGGCGCATGCGCCCCCGCCGGCGCGCCAGGCAACACGCGCAGCCGGCACCCGGCAGGGGCCGGCCGTGCC
The DNA here is from genome assembly GCF_017104785.1 of Burkholderia sp. Ac-20353. NCBI lineage: Bacteria > Pseudomonadati > Pseudomonadota > Betaproteobacteria > Burkholderiales > Burkholderiaceae > Burkholderia > Burkholderia sp. Ac-20353. The sequence goes on from NZ_JAAGPL010000098.1 coordinate 21,282, forward strand.
GCGCAACATGCGCGGAGCCGGCCGCCCGATGGCCGTTGGCACGGGCGCGACGCATCACGCCCGACGTTTTGGAGTATCCGCCGGGAAGGCGGATGTGCTGCGCGCATTCTAACCGGTACGCGCGGCCGGTCGCGACTCGTCCGTCCGGCCAGGCGCGAATGGGGGCCTTGTCGCGAGCTTCGTGAGTGGCCTCGTCGCCGGCCTTGTCGCTGGCCTTGTCCGTTCGGCCAACGACACGCACGCGCGATGCCACCGCGCTATGATGCTGCAGCGGCAATTCCGCCGCATCAATGCATCATGCGCCGGTGTGCATCACGCACCGGTACACGTCGCGCGCCGGCACGCGCACGCTCGTCCCCTTCGAGGAACCGTCCATGTCCATTTCGATGTATCAGGCCTCGGTGCCTGTCCTGATCCGCGGCCTGACCAACCTGCAGCACATTCTCGGCAAGGCGCAGGCGCATGCGGCCGCGAAGCAGATCGACCCGTCGGTGCTGATCGGCGCCCGCCTGTACCCGGACATGCTGCCGCTCGCGCGCCAGGTCTACATCGCGACCGACACCGCCAAGGGCTGCGCCGCGCGGCTCGCGGGGGTCGAGATCCCGAGCTACGCGGACATCGAGCAGACGTTCGACGAGCTGCACGCGCGCCTGCAGAAGACGATCGACTACCTGAACGGCTTCGACGCCGCGCAGATCGACGGCTCGGAAGCGCGCCAGATCGTGCTGAAGATGCGCGTCGGCCCGCTCGAATTCACGGGCCAGTCGTACCTGCTGGATTTCGTGCTGCCGAACTTCTTCTTCCACGTGACGACCGCGTACGACATCCTGCGTCACAACGGCGTCGAACTCGGCAAGCTCGATTTCCTCGGGCGCCCGTAACATCGGTGAACGTCGGACGATGAACCACGCGGCCGGCACACAGCACGACGGCGCGAACGCGCCGCCTGCGCTGCCGGCCGGCCCTTGGCCGACGCGCAACACGCCAACCGGGCCAACCGGAACGGCCCCGGGGCCGGTTGCACCGGCGTTTGCGGCACGCGGCGCGGCGGCTGCCGCCCGCGCGAGCCGAAACCCGGCCCGGCTGGCGTAAAATACGCACTTTCCTCTTTCTCGCCCCTCCCCCTTTATGACGCTCGCCTCCACGCCCGAGATCATTGCCGAGCTTAAAGCCGGCCGGATGGTGATCCTGGTTGACGAAGAAGACCGCGAAAACGAAGGCGATCTGGTGATCGCCGCCGAATTCGTCACGCCGGAAGCGATCAACTTCATGGCAAAGTACGGCCGCGGCCTGATTTGTCTGACGTTGACGCAGGAACGCTGCAAGCAGTTGCACCTGCCGCTGATGACGTACCGCAACGGCACGCAGTACGGTACCGCGTTCACGGTCAGCATCGAAGCGGCCGAAGGCGTGACGACCGGGATTTCCGCCGCCGACCGCGCGCACACGATCGCCACGGCGGTCGCGCATGACGTGCGGCCCGAGCAGATCGTGCAGCCCGGCCACGTGTTCCCGATCATGGCGCAGCCGGGCGGCGTGCTCGTGCGCGCGGGCCACACCGAGGCCGGCTGCGACTTCACCGCGCTCGCGGGCCTCACGCCCGCCGCGGTGATCTGCGAGATCATCAAGGACGACGGGACGATGGCCCGCCTGCCCGACCTGATCGAGTTCGCGAAGGAACACGGCCTGAAGATCGGCACGATCGCCGACCTGATCCATTACCGCAGCCGCACCGAGTCGATCATCGAGCGCGTCGCCGAGCGCACGATGCAGACCGCGCACGGCGCGTTCCGCGCGGTGCTGTACCGCGACCAGCCGACCGGCTCGCCGCACATCGCGCTGGTGCGCGGCACGCCGTCGCCGGACGTCGATACGCCGGTGCGCGTGCACGAGCCGCTGTCGGTGCTCGACCTGCTCGAAACCGGCGTGTCGACGCACTCGTGGACGCTCGACGCGGCGATGCGCGAGATCGCGCAGCGCGACCACGGCGTGATCGTGCTGCTCAACTGCGGCGACACGAAGGAACATCTGGTCGACGTCTTCAAGGCGTTCGACGAGGAAGAGAAGGCTGCGGTGCTGAAGCGCCGGCCGGTCGATTTCAAGACGTTCGGCATCGGCGCGCAGATCCTGCGCGATGTCGGCGTCAGCAAGATGCAGGTGCTGTCGAATCCGCGCAAGCTGGGCAGCATGTCCGGCTACGGCCTCGAAGTCACGGGCTTCATCCCGATGCCCGGCGCCGAAGCCAAGGCCTGCGGCTCGACGCCGCACGCGTAACCCATTACGGCGCTTTCGCCTTATAACCGCTTATCCACACCACGGACCAAGATCATGGAAATCGGACAATACCAACCGAATCTCGAGGGCGACGGCCTGCGTATCGGCATCGTGCAATCCCGCTTCAACGAGCCCGTGTGCAACGGCCTCGCGGACGCATGTGTTGAAGAGCTGGAGCGCCTCGGCGTCGCCGGCGAAGACGTGCTGCTCGTGTCGGTGCCGGGCGCGCTGGAAATCCCGCTCGCGCTGCAGAAGCTCGCGGAAAGCGGCCAGTTCGACGCGCTGATCGCGCTCGGCGCGGTGATCCGCGGCGAGACCTACCACTTCGAACTCGTGTCGAACGAGAGCGGCGCGGGCATCACCCGCATCGGCCTCGACTTCAACCTGCCGATCGCGAACGCGGTGCTGACGACCGACACCGACGAACAGGCCGTCGCGCGCATGACCGAAAAGGGTCGTGACGCGGCGCGCGTCGCGGTCGAGATGGCCAACCTGACGATGGCGCTCGACCAGCTCGGCGACGAGGAAGACGAAGAAGAAGACGAAGACGACGAAGAGGAGCGCGCATGAAGAAGAGCGCCCGCCGACAATCGCGCGAACTGGCGACGCAAGGCCTGTATCAGTGGCTGCTGTCGAACGCGTCTTCAGGCGAGATCGACGCGCAACTGCGCGGCGCGCTGGGTTACGACAAGGCTGACAAGGATCTGCTCGACGCGATCCTGCACGGCGTGATCCGCGAGCACGCAACGCTCGCGGAAGCGCTCACGCCGTGCCTCGACCGTCCGATCGACCAGCTCTCCCCGATCGAACGGGCGGTGCTGCTGATCGCGACGTTCGAGCTCACGCACCACCTCGAGACGCCGTACCGCGTGATCATCAACGAAGCAGTCGAGCTGACCAAGACGTTCGGCGGCTCCGACGGCTACAAGTACGTGAACGGCGTGCTCGACAAGCTCGCCGCGCAGCTGCGCCCCGCCGAAACGCAGGCGCGCCGCAACGGCTGATCCTCCGCGGGCGCGCATGCGCCCGCGTTTCCGCATTTCGCTTCTCGTTTAACGCTCGCTCCCCTCTTCCGACCCGCCGATGAATACCACCGCCGATTCGCTCGTCACGCTCGCAGCGCGCGTCGACGCGATCCAGCCGTTTTACGTGATGGAACTGATGAAGGAGGCGCAGCGGCTCGAAGCCGCCGGCCGCGACATCATCCACATGGGCATCGGCGAGCCGGACTTCACCGCGCCGGAACCGGTCGTCGAGGCGGCCGCGGCCGCGCTACGCCGCGGCGTCACGCAGTACACGAGTGCGCTCGGCATCGCGCCGCTGCGCGACGCGATCGCCGCGCACTATGCACGCGCGTACGGGCTGACGATCAGCCCGGAACGGATCGTCGTGACCGCGGGCGCGTCCGCCGCGCTGCTGCTCGCGTGCCTCGCGCTCGTCGGGCGTGACGACGAGGTGCTGATGCCCGACCCGTCGTACCCGTGCAACCGGCACTTCGTCGCCGCGGCCGAAGGCCGCGCGGTGCTCGTGCCGAGCGGCCCGGCCGCGCGTTTCCAGCTCACCGCGGACGACGTGCGCCGGCTGTGGGGCGACAAGACGCGCGGCGTGCTGCTCGCGTCGCCGTCGAACCCGACCGGCACGTCGCTCGAGCCCGACGAGATGAAGCGGATCGTCGAGGCCGTGCGCGCGCGCGGCGGTTTCACGATCGTCGACGAGATCTACCAGGGGCTCAGCTACGACGCGCCGCCCGTGTCGGCGCTGTCGTTCGGCGACGACGTCGTCACCGTGAACAGCTTCTCGAAGTACTTCAGCATGACCGGCTGGCGACTCGGCTGGCTGGTCGTCCCGCCGGCGCTCGTCGGTACTTTCGAGAAGCTCGCGCAGAACCTGTTCATCTGCCCGTCCGCGCTTGCGCAGCACGCGGCGCTCGCGTGCTTCGAGCCGGAAGCGCTCGCGATCTACGAAGCGCGCCGCGTCGAATTCAAGCGGCGCCGCGATTTCATCGCGCCGGCGCTCGAACGGCTCGGCTTCACGGTGCCCGTGATGCCCGACGGCGCGTTTTACGTGTACGCACACTGCGGCGGCGTCGCGCATCCGGCGGCCGGCGACAGCGCAGCGCTCACGCAGGCGATGCTGCACGACGCCGGCGTCGTGCTCGTGCCGGGGATGGATTTCGGCGTGCATGCGCCGCGCGACTATATCCGGCTGTCTTATGCGACCGCCTACTCGCGGCTCGAAGAGGCCGTCGAGCGGCTCGCGACGCTGTTCGGGCAGCGCTGACCGGCCACTCGGCCGGCCGGCGCCCCGCGCGCCGCGTCCAGACAATAAAAAAAGCACCCTCGCAGGTGCTTTTTCATTTTCTCCGAAGCGAATTCAAACGCGCATTTGCACGTCAGGCGCCCAGCTCCGAATGATCGCCATGCGGCTGCTTTGCGGTGTCGACGCTCGCGTCGTCCTGCTGCGGCGCCTTCGGCGCGGCCGTCTTCGCGGACAGCGCCTGCGCGGCCTCGAGCGTCACGTGGACACGCTTCGCACCGCCCGCCGCAGCCGCCGTCGCCGCGGCCGTGACCATCTTCGGCGCCTGCGGCCCGTTGACCGGCACGCTGCGGCCGTGTGCGACGTCGCGCAGGCGTCCGCGCTCGGCCATCACCTTCGAGCCGTACGTATTGTCGTCCGGGTTCGTCGAGCCGTTGTACATGCGCAGACCGGTGGCGAGCGAGCCGCCGCGCGCGATGCAGTCCTTCAGCACGAGCGCGCCGACCTGGATGTTCGCGAGCGGATGCAGCGCGGTGTCGGTGCCGCCGAAATACTCGAACTTGTCGGAATGGACCTTCGACATCACCTGCATCAGGCCTTGTGCGCCGACGCCGCTTTCGGCGTACGGGTTGAAGCCCGATTCGATCGCCATCACGGACAGCAGCAGCAGCGGATCGAGGCCGACGTCGTGGCCGGTCTGGAACGCAGCCTTGACGAGCTGGCCGACCGGCTCCTGCGCGACGCGGTAGCGGCGCGACAGATAGGTCGCCACGAGCGCCTGCTGGCGGTTCGATGCGAGCGTGCGGTCGTCGCGCGCGTCGGCGGGCAGGCGCTGCGCCGGGATCAGCTTCGCGAGCGTGACGGGCGACTGGCCGTTACGGCCTTCGTCGACGTCGTTCTGCACCGCGGCATCCGACGCGACGTCGAGACCGACCGCGAGCGCGTCGGTCTCCGGACCGTCGTCCTGCTGCGGCTGCACGCCGGCAGGCGCGAAGTTCGGCAGCGGATGACCGGTCAGCAAGCGGGCCGGGCCGGCCTGCACGGCCGCGGACACGACCGGCATCAGCTTCGCTGCGAGCGTGCCGCGCGCGGTCGGCAGCAGCCACAGGGCGAGCCCGATCGCAACAGCAAGACAGCCTACGACGCTAAATAGATGATGACTGACACGCGTCCCACGACGCAGCACGGCACGGAACACGTGCGTGTGCCGCTCACTGGGACGCCACGATAACCAAGCGTTCATTCAGATCTCCCATGAACATGATTCGTGCGGCTCGCTCAGCTCGATGGCGAGACAGAATGCGCGCCGCGGAATCACGACGCCGCACGTCTTGGTTGGGACGGCAGGCATCGGAGAAACGGTATAAGTACCGTTCGAGGCCACGGCTGGACAAGGCCCGCGCCTTCATATCCATATGAAGGCGGGCGTACGCGGTGGCACTCACGCAAAAAACCAGCGTCTGGAGGCGCTGGCTGTGACTACGACAAGAACCGTCGATGAGCCGTGCAGGTTCCGGCCGACGGTGACGCGCTGCGTCAAAGGATCGGTGATTGGCGGCTCGAAGCCTTCTACCCTGCAACCAATGTCAGCGGATTCTAACAGGGTTTTATAGATCGTCAACACTATAAAACCTCAAAATCATAACAAAAAGTAATATTCAGAGACCCTTCAGAACCGCGAGGCCCCAGCCGTAGCGGGTTTGCGCGTCGTCAACTTTTTTCACATGCGGGCAGCGGAGTGGCGGGCCGGGTAAAATCGTCGCTCAATTCGGGGCCGCAGCCAGCCGCTGCGCCCGCCCATCTCCGTCCCGCCATGCGGGCGGCCCGGACCTTGTTCATGAAATACAAAGACTTACGCGATTTCATCCAGCGCCTCGAGGCGCTCGGCGAGCTGCGGCGCGTCACGCAGCCCGTGTCGCCCGTGCTCGAAATGACCGAGCTGTGCGACCGTGTGCTGCGCGCCGGCGGCCCCGCGCTGCTGTTCGACGCGCCGACCGGCTACACCTTTCCGGTGCTCGGCAACCTGTTCGGCACGCCTCGGCGCGTCGCGCTCGGCATGGGTGTTGACGCGGGCGACGACGCCGCGCTCGGCTCGCTGCGCGATCTCGGACGCCTGCTGTCCGCGCTGAAGGAACCCGATCCGCCGAAGAGCCTGAAAGACGCCGGCAAGCTGCTGTCACTCGCGAAAGCCGTGTGGGATATGGCGCCGAAATCGGTGTCGTCGCCGCCATGCCAGGAAATCGTCTGGGAAGGCAACGACGTCGACCTGCACAAGCTGCCGATCCAGACCTGCTGGCCGGGCGATGCCGGGCCGCTGGTCACGTGGGGCCTGACGGTCACGCGCGGGCCGAACAAGCCGCGCCAGAACCTCGGCATCTACCGACTGCAGCTGATCGGCCGCAACAAGCTGATCATGCGCTGGCTCGCGCATCGCGGCGGCGCGCTCGACTTCCGCGAATTCGCGCTGCGCAACCCGGGCAAGCCGTATCCGGTCGCGGTCGTGCTCGGCGCCGATCCGGCGACCACGCTCGGCGCGGTGACGCCGGTGCCCGATACGCTGTCCGAATACCAGTTCGCGGGCCTGTTGCGCGGCAGCCGCACCGAGCTCGCGAAGTGCCTGACGCCCGGCGTCGACACGCTGCAGGTGCCGGCGCGCGCGGAGATCGTGCTCGAAGGCTTCATCTACCCGCAGGAGGGCGCACCGGCGCCCGCCCCCGCCGGCGCGCCGCCGCGCCCGGCGAACACGTCGTCCGCTGCGTACGAGCATGCGCTCGAAGGGCCGTATGGCGACCACACCGGTTACTACAACGAGCAGGAGTGGTTCCCGGTGTTCACGGTCGAGCGGATCACGATGCGCCGCGACCCGATCTACCACTCGACGTATACGGGCAAACCGCCCGACGAACCCGCGGTGCTCGGCGTCGCGCTGAACGAGGTGTTCGTGCCGCTGCTGCAGAAGCAGTTCACCGAGATCACCGACTTCTACCTGCCGCCCGAGGGCTGCAGCTACCGGATGGCCATCGTCCAGATGAAGAAGAGCTACGCGGGCCATGCGAAGCGCGTGATGTTCGGCGTGTGGAGCTTCCTGCGGCAGTTCATGTACACGAAGTTCATCGTCGTCGTCGACGAGGACGTGAACATCCGAGACTGGAAGGAAGTGATCTGGGCGATCACGACGCGCGTCGACCCGGTGCGCGACACCGTGATGGTCGACAGCACGCCGATCGACTACCTCGACTTCGCGTCGCCCGTCGCGGGCCTCGGGTCGAAGATGGGGCTCGACGCGACCAACAAGTGGCCGGGCGAGACGTCGCGCGAATGGGGGCGCCCGATCGAGATGGACGCGGCCGTGAAGACGCGCGTCGATCAGCTGTGGCGCGAACTCGGCCTGTGAGGACACGCGGTCTGAACGGGTGCAGCCAGGCCGAGTTCCTGCACGCTCCGCCGCTGCCGCCCGCTGCGCTCAACCGCGGAGGAACTCCGCGTAGCGCGGAAGATCGACGTTGCCGCCGCTCACCAGCACGCCGACCCGCTTGCCCTCGACCGGCAGCACGCCGTCGAGCACCGCGGCGGCGGCAAGACAGCCGGTCGGTTCGACGACCATCTTCATCCGTTCTGCGAAGAAACGCATCGTGTCGACGAGCTGCGCGTCGCTCACCGTGACGATCTGCTCGACGAGCCGCTGGATGATCGGGAAGTTGTACGCGCCGAGATGCGTCGATGCGGCGCCGTCCGCGATCGTGCGCGGCGCCGCGATGTGCACGACCTCGCCGCGCGCGAGCGACTGCTGGCCGTCGTTGCCGGCTGCCGGCTCGACGCCGACGATCCGGCAGCCCGGCGACAGCGCGGCGGCCGACAGCGCGCTGCCCGCGAGCAGCCCGCCGCCGCCGAGGCACACGACGAGCAGGTCGAGCGGCCCGGTTTCGTCGATCAGCTCCTTCACGGCCGTGCCCTGCCCGGCAATCACATGCGGATGGTCGTACGGCGGAATCAGCGTCATCCCGCGCTCCTGCGCGAGCCGCGCGCCGATCTCCTCGCGGTTTTCCGTATAACGGTCGTAGGTGATCACCTCGCCGCCATAGCCGCGTGTCGCTTCGACCTTCGCGGCCGGCGCGTCGTGCGGCATCACGATCGTCGCGCGGATGCCCGCGAGCTTCGCCGCGAGCGCGATCGCCTGCGCGTGGTTGCCCGACGAATACGTGATCACGCCGGCGTTGCGCTGCTCTGCATCGAAATGGGCGATCGCGTTGTACGCGCCGCGGAACTTGAAGGCCCCCATCCGCTGGAAGTTCTCGCACTTGAAGAACAGCGACGCGCCGGTGCGTGCATCGGCGGTGCGGGATGTCAGGACAGGCGTGCGATGTGCGGCACCGTCGAGACGGGCGGCAGCGTCGATCACATCGTCGAAGGTCGGAGCGGGCAGGACGGGCATCGGATTCGGTTGCGCGGGGACGAGGAACGGAATGGCATTGTCCCAGCTTCATCACTCGCTGACGAGCCGCGCCAACAAAAAACGGCGCAGCTCCCGTAGGGACGCTGCGCCGTTCGCCACACGCGGTCAAGCCGCGCGGGAATCAATCAGCGACGCCAGTAGCCGCGGCCGTAGTAGCCGTGATGATGCCAGTACGGGCGGCCGTAGTAGCCATACCCGCCATAACCGCCCACGACCACGGCGGGCGGCGGATAGTAGACGGGCGGCGGCGCATACACGACGGGCGGCGGCGGTGCGTAATAAACGGGCGGCGGAGCCGCATAGACCGGGTACGCCGGTGCGACCGGGATACCAATGCCGACCCCGATCGACACGTGTGCCTGCGCTGCGCTGGCGGCACCCAGGCCCAGCGCGGCGGCGGCGATGAACGGAACGAGCTTTTTCACTTCGATTCTCCTGCTGGAGCGGTATTTTGTGCGCTCCTGTCGGCAACGGCGGGCATGCACGTCGCATGCAAGCAATGTAGCGAAAACCCGGAATACACGTATTGAGCATTTGTTGCAAATTGCAATCGCGCGCCGCCGCAGGCCACGAGCCGCGCGGCGCGGCCGCTCGCAGGAAGGCGTCGCGGGTCGCGTGAATCCGTCCGACTTGACGGGTGCCGCATGCTCGCGCAGTCAGTCTTACCGATTCGCGGAAACACCGTGCGCGGGCGCTCGTAATCTACGATTACAAATTCGAGACAGGAAGCCGACGGTCCGGGGTCCACCTGCGACCGGACGACCCCGTGGGGTCGGATTACTTGGCCCGACCCTGTCGTGACCGCTTCGCCATTCCTGCGATACTGACGGTCTCCCGGATTTCACCTTGCCCACCGTCATGTCCGTTCCCGACACCCCTCGTCTCGGCTTCATCGGCGCCGGCCGCCTCGCGCGCTGCGTCGCGCAGCGTTTCGCGCAGGCAGGCTTCCCCGTCGTCGCGATCGCGAGCCGCACGCCGGCGTCGGCCGCCGCCCTCGCCGCGCGCATCGACGGCTGCCGGGCCGTCGCGACGCCGCAGGACGTGGTCGATGCAGCCGACCTGATCTTCCTGACCGTTCCCGACGACCACCTCGCC
>NZ_JAAGPL010000099.1:0-31147 GCF_017104785.1 Burkholderia sp. Ac-20353
CAGTTGTTCCAAGGTCAGCTTCTCCACTTCGGTCAGTCGCAACTCGCATCGCATAGGTTCGCAGTTCCCATCACATGGTCTGCATTCCTAACGCATGATCTTCAAATCCGTTTACTCAACACACTTAGCGGCTATTTTCAGCACCAGCTTTTCCTGAAGCTGAAGGCGAAAGGTCTGATCGCCGTCGCCGTCGGCGACGGCGATCAATCGATCTTCGCTTTTGCCCAGAAGGACCCGCAATACTTGCTTGCCTTGACGCAGCCGGGCAGCGGCTTCACTCCTTTCCCCGTAACCAGGAACTTCCGCAGCCATCCATCGATCACCGATTTTTCCCTACGTCTGCTCGATCCAAATCACGTGGTGGCACCGACTTCCGACATGCGCGTCTTCCTGAAGACGGTAGCTGGGGACCAGATTGCCATTGCGCAATGGCTGCGAACGGCGATCCCACATTTGATGTCGCATTTCGGGGTTGCTGCGGCCGGCCGAGTGGCCGTGTTGTGCCGACATCAGCATTCTGCCCGGCTCATCGCAGAGCACCTCAGCCTTACGCACTATCTCTTCGAAGACAGCCCTTTCACAAACACACCATCGGGGGAGGCGGCCGTCTTCTCGGACCTGCTGAAACTGCGCTTCAATCCACACCTGACGGCACAGGCATTGCTTGAACGTAGAGGAATGTCGGGGATCGGCGCCGCAGCGACTCGCACATTACGTCAGACACTGTTGCGCTGCCGGACGTGTGCCGACGACGATTTGGGCGCTGCGGTGATGGAGGCGGGCGCATGCCTGCTCGGACAGCCGCCCTCGCTTGTCGGCGCGACAGAATTGCAAACCATCTGTGCGGACTATAGCTTGCGTCGGCGTTTTGCGAGCCCTGCCAGCGATGCCGTTCAAATTATGACGTTGCACAAGGCCAAAGGCCTGGAGTTCGATCTCGTTTTTCACGCGGATTTGTACGATCACGTCATTCCGGCACGTCTCTATATCGACGGAAGCTTCGAGGTGGTTTTCGAGAACGAACAGCAATGCCTGAACCTGCATTACGTAGGAATCACGAGAGCCATCCAGGCCTGCGTGCTGCTGACCTCAACTGCGCGAATCAACAAGCAAGGGCAGCAAAAGAATGGCGCACCTTCGCAGTTTCTGGGTCGAAACGGAACGGCGCCCACGCCGATTACTTGGTAGCACATTGATGTAGGTAACGTCTGCGCACACGGCATGGTGGCGCATTGCATGCGCCCGAGTCGTTCCCAGGCCTAGGCTGTACCGTGACACTGCAGGCGGCAGGTTTGTATCGCAGACGGCGCCCCAAACCGGCGGTGGCCTATCCTGCCATCCCTTGTTTTCTGTGCATTTTTTTGTGGTCCAGAGTAAACGCCGTGCGCAGAGGTTTCTGCCTTCGAGTAAACGGCCGATCGTGCCGTGGAGAACTGCGTGCGTTGTCCTTGCGATGACGATGCGACGTGGGGTTATGTCTGAGTCAACGCATTGCGCAAAACGATGTGTTAAGGGATGCGCAACCAGTGTGTCATGAACTGTGACCAGTGGCGAACCCAATGTGTGAAGTGTGCGCGCTGCCGTGCGTTGGGTGCTCACAAAAATTCGAATGGTTTGCTGGGTATATGTGCTGATCGATGCGCTTCACGCGGCGCACGAAAATACAAAACGAGAGAGTGTGCTCGGAGCCTATGCAACGCTCGGAGCGAGTGAAAGGATGTGGACGGTGCGATTCAAGCGGTGCGCTATGGGGCGAGCATCGAACGCGCAGACGAGAGCGAAACACCATGAGCAGTTCCCGGCTAGGCGTGTACAGTCTGCATGCCTACATGTGACACAACCGAAACCACAATCCGGCGTCAAGGTGATGGTCTCCGAAGTGAACGGCAAGCGTTACCCCGGCGCTCCTAGATGCGTTGTTGAAGCGTGTCGCGTGCGCGCCACATACGCAAAAAAGGTGCGTTGTTCTCCTACATTCCCTTCGCTTCCGGTGTGTTCCTGCGCGGGCAAGTCGTGCGCAAAAACCGTGTTGACGCGTGCTCAGGACGTGCGCACGATGGTGTCACAGCGATGCGTAGCCGATGTTCAGGAGGGTAACGATGCCTGTTGCGAAGGTCTATACGAAGTCGCAATGGGAGGCGTTTGGTCGCGCACTCGACGAGCTGCCGGAGAAGCCGGATACCGAACGTGGCGTGACGGTGCGCGATGCGATGAAGGACATGCGTGTGCGTGTGCGGACTGCGCAGGCGAAGGGCTATACGCTGGAGCAGATCGCGGAGCAGGCGCAGCAGCAAGGACTCGACATCACGGCTGGGACGATTCGCTATGCACTGCGCTCGACCGGGAAAGGCGGTAGCGCAGGTGGTGTTGCGCGGCCAGCATCAGGTGCACGCGCGCCTGGTGCTGAGAAGGTGTTCACGGCGCAATCGCGCGCGCAGGATGCGACGTCTCAGACAAAGCATGTTCGCAAGGATGGGGGAAAGACGGAAGCCAGACCGCAATCCGGGCCAGTGCAGGGTGCACTCGGATTTGCGATCCGGCCCGACACCGACGATCTGTAGAGGAGTCGCGATGGATACGGCAGTCAATCCCATCTATCTCGTGGGCGGCGGCAAGGGCGGCGTTGGCAAGAGCCTCGTCGCGCTCGCGCTGGTCGATCATCTGCAGCGGCGCGGCGTCAAGCCCGTGCTGGTTGAGAATGACACGTCAAACCCTGACGTGATGAAGGCCGTGCAGTGCGAGATTGATTGCGCCGCATTCGATCTGGACGAGGCGGACGGGTGGATCAACTTCGTGAACTACTGCGATGAGCATCGCGACGCGGTTGTGGTGGTCAGCACGGCAGCCCGCAACCAGGATGGCGTCGCCCGCTACGGCGCGACGCTGGCCAGCACGCTGGGCGAGCTTGGCAGACGGCTCGTCGTGTTCTGGGTGATCAACCGACAGCGCGACAGTCTGGAACTGCTGCGTCAGTTCGGTGAAACCTTCCCGGACGCGATGACGCACGTTGTGCGCAATGGCCACTACGGCACACCGGACAGGTTCGTGCTGTATCAGGACTCAAAGATCCGCAAGAGTGTCGAGGCGAAGGGCAAGTCGCTCGACTTTCCCGAACTCGCGGATCGCGTGGCGGACGATCTGCGTAGTCAGCGCCTGTCGGTGCGCAAGGCGGCGGAGTCGTTACCCATCGGGCAGCGCGCGGAACTGCTGCGCTGGCGGGCGCTCTATGACGCGATGTTCGCCGGGGTGACGGGCAATGCCTGAGCGGCGGGCGCGGCGCGGACGTCCTGTCGATCCTCTCGGCCGGCTCTTTTATGACGTCACCGGGGAGAAGCCGGACGACGCGAGCCTGCTGCGTATGCGCCGGGTGTCAGTGGCCCTGAATCTGCGCGACAACGATGCGCTGTGGTCGGTGCTTGCGGTGCTCGAATACTATGCGCGGCTTTACGAAGCGATGCCGGAGCGCATCGAGCAGGCAGGCAACGGTAAACTGGACGCGGTGCGGGAGGAGGCACGTGAGGCGACGGACGCGCTAATGGCGCAGCACCGCGACGCGCTCGCGCGCTGCAAGGCGACCATCGAACTCGCGGAACGCATGGCCGTTGAACACGAGGCGAGGTATCGCGCGACGCTCGCATCACTGAATGAACAGGCGTTGGTCACGCAGGTGGGGCGCGCCGCTGACCAGATTGCGCGCATCGCGGGAAACCGGGTAGTGGGCACGGTAGCCGTCGCGTTGCGTGAGCATCGGCAGCAGCTCGACGCAGCGGTAGCTCTGTTTGAGCGGGAGATGAGCGCGGCAGCGGCGCGTGCCGCGAAGGTTGACCAGATAGCCGCGAGACGGATGACGAAGGCGTTCCGCGCACTGGTGGTCGGAACGCTGATCGTGATTCTGCTCGCGGCGGTAGTGGGTGGGCTGGCGGGGCGGTACACCGGCAGTCATCCGGTGCGGGCAGACGGTTTGCCGTCTGCCCGCACGGGTCATACTTCGTTGGTGTCGCCTTTCATGAACGCCAGGGCATCATGAAGCACGCGCGAGGCCGGCAGCGGTCGGAAAGGGCCACGGCGGCTGCGTACCGGCTGAGGCGGGAGCCACGGCCACATCGCAAGCCGTGTTGTTGATGCCACTGTGATTGCTTCCGGGCTCGGAGGCACCTTCGTCGTCGTCCTGCGCCTCGTCAGAACCATTGCTGGTGTCCGGGCCGTGTTCGTCCTCCCCGGCGTTCCCGTCCTCGTCGTCGCGCGCTTCCCATGACGGCGTGACCGGGATTTCCGTATCGGTGAGGATTTCCGGGAGCCAGGCGACCTTCGCCAGACGTAGTTCGGCTGCGGCAGCGGCGTCTGCCTTCTTCATCTTTCCGAGGTCGGCGGCAACCTTGGGCGACACAGCTGCGGACACGACTTCCCCGATGCGCGCCTTACTGACGTGATCGAAATACGTGGCGCGGGTCGGCGTCCAGTACCGGGTCATGTCGAGGTTCAGCGCGCCCGCGAGCGCGCTGATCGCCTGCGGCTTTTCTTCGTCGACGATGCCGTCGAGCAGGGTGCCGGTGCAGAAGGCAAGTAGGTCGAGCAGCGTCGTCCCGGGATCCTGCTTCGCGAGCCACGGCAACAGGTCGGCGCGTTTCGCGGGCAACTCGGCGACCCATCGAGCGCGTTGTGCCTCAATCGTGTTCCATGCAGCACTGCTGGGCAGGTCGTCCGCCGCGCGCAGCAGGCTGTCGCGATTGTTGTCGCCAGATAGCGCCAGATAATCGCGCGCGGACGTGTAGCCGTAGTGCTCGGGCAGCGCCTGCGGAACGAGATGCCGTAACAGAGCGGCGAGCGCGACGGAGGGCTGCGCGACTAGTTCGGCGTGGATGGCGACGGTGCGGTGCGCGGTGAGTCGCTGGCAGAGTTTTCCGCTGTGGACGGGTTTGATCTTCGGTACAGGACCATCTGCCGGGTCCGCAGCTTGCGCCTCCGGTGTGCCGGTAACAGTCGCACCCTCCGCGTCCAGCACCGCACTGTTCTCGCGCCGCACGAGACCGCGCTCGATGAGCAGTTTTCCCTGTGGATCGATGATTACGAACGCGCCCGCCTCAGCCATCTGCTGTGTACCCCACACCATGGCGCGGCCTTCTAGCGCGATTATCTCTGCGTTGACCCGTCCGATTTCAGCCTCGAGGCGGTCAGCTTCCTCATATGCATTTTCATCGTCCTCGGAGAGTGCTTCCAGATTCTCGGCCAGTTTGTCCTGCTGCGCGGTGAGCGCGTCCATCTCACGCTGTTCGTCGTCAGTAAAGGGGCGCTGGATAGGGCGCAGCTTGCCGTAGCGGTTAAGCTCCAGCACGTCGCGCTCGACGCGGGTTTCTGTCCAGCACCAACCCGCGGCGCGCACTTCTTCTGCGGCTACGTCGAGCTTCCGTGCGACGAGCCGCTGCAGCAGTTCGGCATCGGCGATGTAGCCCGCATTCCCGTCGTCACTGAAGAGGTCACGGCGTACATACCCGCCTGCTGCTTCGTAGGTGTCGAGGCCAATAAAGCGCACAAGGCGGCTGCGGCTCGTGTCGATTTCGGCCCGCGTGATCGCCTGCCGCAGATAGTTGGTCTGGCGCTGCCACTCGCTCGCATCGAACCAGATGTGCTCCTGCGTTTCATGGTCGTCCGCAAGGGCGATTGCGGCAAGCTGGTCGAGTGTGATCGCGTCCTCCCGCAGCAGGGCCAACAGCTTTGGAGATACGCTGGCGAGCTTCATGCGCCGTTTGACCGTGAGCGGCGAGGCCGAAAAGAGCGCGGCGATGTAATCGACGCTTCGCCCTTCCTCGGCCAGCATCCGGTATGCGCGCAGCACGTCGAACGGATCGAGTCCTTCGCGCTCGGTATTTTCGATCAGAGAAACGGCGAGGGCTTCGCCTTCACTGACGATGCGCACGGGGACCGGGTAGTCGGCGGCGATGTCTTTCTGTTCGAACAGGAGGTCGAGGGCGGCTTCGCGGCGCTGACCGGCACACACGCCATATTTGCGCTGCCTGCCGCGCGATCCCTTGATCTCGTGGACGACGAGATTTTGCAGCAGACCCTTTGCCCGTATATTGGCGGCAAGGCCGGGAATGCCCGACAGGGGTTTCGTGCGCGCATTGAGGGGCGACGGTCGCAGGCTGGAATACGGCACGGTCACGATGGGCTGCTCGTTACCGAAGTGGGTTTCGAGCATGGTAGCTTGTTCGGCGGTGTCGACCATAGTGGTTTCGGATTTGGCTTGCATGACTGACTCCAGAAAGTTGAAATGAAAGTTCCGGGTCGGCACTACCGGATTCTGTCAGGATTGGACCCGGATAGGAGTCCTGATAGATGAAAAGAAGGGGCGGCTTTCCCGCCCCTGTCGTGGCTACGCTTTCATCTGGCGCATTGCGTCCGCGAGCATCCAGAGGGCGCGGTTGAGCTTCACGTTCTGGTCGATGCCGGTGATAGGCCGTGTGGACATCGAGCGACCCGTGCGTGAGCGTCCATGCAGCCCGCCCTTGGTGAGGTTTTCCTGAATGCGGTTAAAGACGGTCCAGAGGTCGTCGCGCCGATCCTCGAAGCGGCGCGGGGCGAGCAACTGGCTGTCGGTGACAGGGGCCGGGGCCTCCGCGTCGGTCGGGTCGTAGCGCAGCGCGAGTGCGGAGCGGGCGAACGCATGCTGTTCATCACGGTCGAGCGTGACAGCGCGCATGCCTTCCTTCTGCTCGCGGATCAGGTCGAAACCGTCGAGCACGTCGAATGCACCGTTGATCACGTTCTGGACGATGTTGCCCTTGTGCGGGACGCGGATATCGGCGACGTTGTCGCCCGCCACCATGCCGTTCTGGCAGACGAAGCGCAGCATGCCCGCGAGCATCTGGTAACTGCTGGTGCCATCGTGCGAGTTCAGCAGCACGATTTCGTTGGCTTCCTCGCCGGTAATCTGGTCAGCGTGACGAAGCCGAAGCATGTGTTTCGTGTACTCGCGACGGTCGTCTTGCCGCACGCGCGTCTGGCAGACCATGAAAGGCTGGAAACCTTCATTACGCAGGCCGCGCAGCACGTCGATGGTCGGAATGTAGGTGTAGCGTTCGGAGCGGCTTTCGTGCTTGCCGTCCGCGAAGATGGACGGGGCAACGCGGCGAATCTGATCGTCCGACAGGGGCGAGTCAGCGCGCAGCATCGGGGAGCCGTAACGGAAAGAAGAAGCGAGTTGCATGGCAATCTCCAGAGTCAAGGTTGAGGACTTGAACCGGGCGAGGGGATGTGACTTGCCGTTGCGGCTGAACACCTCCCGGTGGAACTCGGGGTTGGCCTTGCTGTCGCCAGGTTCCCGGGTTTCCGCCCGTGCGATTTGAGGAGCCGATAGCGGACAGACGTCAAGGAAAAAGGCGAGGGAGGGGTGCGGGCAACACGGTCCCTCGCCCCTTGACGTCTGTCCGCTATCGGCTACGGTCGCGGGTCGAGGGCGGAAACCTGGGAGCCGGGTGGATGCCATGCCGCGAGTTGACCGGGCAGGGGAACAACTGGAAGGCTGGAAGATGAGCGGGGTTGACTGCTGCACCAGCGATTGATGCCCGACAGGATTGAGACGCGGGACGCGGCTCGACGCGCAGCGCGAAAGCCCGGTCCCGACGCGTGGGCGGCGGGAGGTGCCGGACGGTGACACGCGTGGCATCGCTAGCGCGAACGGCAGTCGCAATCCACTGACAGCGGGCGAGGCCACAGGTCTGAAACGAAGGAGCTGCTAATGCCCGGTTACCGTGTCTGCCGCGCTGTGCACTGCTAGTGTCAGGCCGGATGCGTACGCGGCAAAGTCTCGACCCGCCTTCTTGGCCCATCGAGGGCCGTCCGTCTCCCGGAGCCCATCCGTCTCACGCCCAGCGGCCGTCGCCGCAGCGCCTTCTCATGCAACACGCATAAGTGCGGGGACGATCAAAAGCGCGTCCTCTGAGCGCGGTGAGGAATGCACGCCTTACGGATCTGTAATCCGGCAAATAATCCGGGCAATTGCATAAATCCGGGGCCCAGTCCGGTATCTCAATGGATTTCGCATCTCTTTTCAGGGCGATTTGCATGGCTTGCGCGCTGCCTGGCTAGCTCCGGTGCGCTGTTGATGCGCAGTTTTACGGGTTACCGCGCAGGGTCTTCGCCGCAGGGGCCATTTCAACATTGCTGCTGCGCGCACAATCGGGTCTTGATGAGATAACATGCATGCACCTGACAGTAAAAGATTAAGAAAGATGGGAAAAGGAATCAGGATGCGGTCTGCACTGGACCGCCGGGGAAATGCATGGACAGTCGAGGCATTGCAGGCGCTTCACGACGCGCAGCGTGAGATACCGGATCTTGTCTGTGATCATCCGCCGTGCGGATGTGCGGTGCGTTTCGTGCATCGCTACCAGCAGAACCGTTCGAACCGCATCGAGCCGATCGATGTGCCCGCCTACATCGGCCTGACCAGTGATTCCGAACATGTTGCCGGATGCCGCTATGACGCGCCTGGAAGGTTGACGGCTATCGTCGCGCAGTCCGATCCGGATTTCGTGAAGGCACTTGACACCGGAAAGCGCGAACTGCGGCTGCTCGTTCTTCACAATGGCCTGCGCGGCGAGGGGCTTTCCGGAGCGACGTCGGTCCGCCCCGGCACGAGGACCGGGACACCGGGCGGAAATGCCACCATCGATGTTGTCCAGTCGGAGAAGAGGCTGTCGAGCTACGTGCGGACGATGGCCGACCTTGTCGCCCTCCGCGCGTTATGCGAGGCGGATACGTTTCTGGCGTCGGAACTGATACTGCGTTTTGGTACGCGGCGCATCGCATGGAAGGACTTTTTCTTCGAACGGGACCGGTACGACGATGCATGGATGCTGGTCAGGGAGGGCGGTACGAACGCCTTTCCGATCGCGCTGGCGGCGACCGTGCGCTCGCACTACGTTCCGTCATCGGGGGGGAAATACAGGAATGCTTTTCTGAACTGCGAGTCGCTCTACCGGAAGACCGGCGCTCCGGACGGCGTCGAGACGTTCGAAACAAGCGTTGCCCACCAGGACGCGAACTGGCTTTCGGACTTTCCGGTGGGCACCGACATCGTCATGTTCGGTATCTGGTGGGCACAGGACAGCGTGGAAAAGCAGGTCAAGGATTCGCGCGATCCGTCCAAGGCCGTCACATTCGTGACGCACAAGTTGATGCTCGAGCCGAAATTCCGGCTCCAGGTGATCCGAATGGACGCGTAACAGCCGAATGTCGCCGTGTTGCCGACGAGTCTGAGACCCCGGAGCGGATGTGGCGGCCGTTCAGGCATGTAAGTGGGCGACGTACATCCGCGCCGCGCTATCGTCACGGATGCAGTTCCAGTTGGAATTGGCACGCTACGTAGGGACGGCCTCGCATCGATCGCCAAGGTTCGAGGTCTGCGAAAGCGAGGCGCCCGAGCTGCGCGAGGCGACGGCGTTGCGGCAGCTAGGTGCCGGTGACATGATCGGGCAGCTACTTTGGACGATTGGGTAATTCGATGGGCGACTATTTCAGTGATCGTGAGAACGGTCCGCGGGCCAGGACCATACAGACGATTTCACCAACCGTATGGGCCGGGATCGTTGCGGTGGTTCAAGGCCTGGTCAATAGCGGCTCGTTTGGATTCCGTTTTCCGGAACGGTGTTCTGACGGGCAGGTGATTTGCGGTTGTGATTCCGACTCTTTGGCGGCAGCGGTGCGGGCCGAGATGCCAGGGCTGGTGTGGCCACTCGAAACCACACGCGCGGAAGACGGCAACTATTATTCTGAACGCCAGCCGTTCGCGCCGGATACACTGATTATCCTTGACTTCGTCGAATTAGTCTTCGATTCGATTGCAAAACCGGTTCTCGGCGAGTACCACACCTACTTCAAGCACCATCATCTGAGATTTGACCAGCAGGACGGGCAGGACGAGTTTAGATCGAACGTCAACAGTTTGCTTGCCCGCAACGGTGTGGCATACGAAATGTCGCCAGCGGGGCGAATGGCACGCGTGCTTCCTCCAGTGTTGGGTGAAGAGCTGAGACGCACGATATTTAACACCGGTGATCGCACGCTGGACAATATGCTGGATGAATGTCGGGCGAAGTTTTCTGACCCGAATCCGCTGTTGCGCCGTGAGGCGCTGGAGCGACTATGGGATGCCTGGGAGAGGCTGAAGTCGCTTGCGGACCCTGACAAGAAGCGGTCTGTGAAGATCATTCTGGATGCGGTTGCCACGGAGTCATCGCTTCGAGTCCGACTTGAGGCCGAAGCGGTGGAGTTGAACGGCATTGGAAATAGTCATCTGATCCGGCACTCGGAAATAAGCCAGCGGCCAGTCATAGACGTGGATCATGTTGATTATCTCTTCCACCGCCTGTTCGCAATGATCCAGTTGATGCTGAAGAAAAAGGATAACGCGTGAACGCTCGTATGCCTCATCGGGATGCCATCCGAATATTGTTTCTATTGAATGCGGGAAGCGTGCAATGGGTGGATCAGAGCGACGCAGCCGTCGCAAGAATCTTCAAGGGTGAAGCACGCTTGCACGCATTCGATTTCTGGATGCGCAATCCCGACTATCTGGCAAGCGAGCTTCTTGACTCATTTGAAGCAACCGGGAATGTGCAACACCTCACAGCGGCCGAAGCAATATTCGACAGTGATGAGCCGGATTTGAGGCGAATTCCGATGATCCGCTATCTGTTCGGTGCATTCGAGCGGCTTGACGATGCCTTGTCGTTGCTTCGGTCGCGCGACCTCGTGCGGATCACGGGTGTCAAAACCAAGACGAAGGTTCACGAGACGGATTTTGTCCTGACCAGCAAGGCAGTAGGGGTCTGCGAGAATGCGATCATCAAGGAACCCATTCTGGAATGGTATGCGGATCGCGCCGCCTTGATCGCTGACGTCGCCGGCAGCCGCGGAGGCGGGGCGCTGAAACAAAAACAATATGAGCAGGCCACCTACGCAGAGACGCAACTGGGCGGAGTCATACCGCCGATCGGCGTCGATGTGCGTCAGAGGCTTGCCAGCCTGAAACGAGCCGCCTGAGGAAGGAGACCATGGCAAATGCAAACATGGAATGGCTGGACGCCATTGCGCACCGGGCCAACGTGTCGGTGACCCGGGTGGAGGAGGTGCTTACGGCGCGGCATATCGTACCGACGCCTGTATTGCCGGCTCCGCGGAGGATGAAGCTATTGAGCATCACATTCGGAGGGGTGAAGCTGGAAGTCGAGGACAAGGGCGCGTACACCTTTGAATGGCCCGACCTCGGTGAAGGGCTGTGGGGCATGATGACGGACCGCAACCTTCGCGGTAAATCGTCAATCATTGAAGTCGTTCGCTGGATGCTGCGTGGCAAGCCGTCGACAAATCTTCAGGATGATGTGAGCGCGTGGATACAAAACGCGTCGGTGCGATTTGAACTTGACGGTGTAGAGCATGAGATCGAGGTTGACTGTCGGGAAGGGACGCGCGGATCAATGAGCCGGCGAACATCGACGGTGAGCGCTGCAACGGTAGTCGCGTCGTTCAGCAGTGACAAGCAGTTTGAGGCGGTCATGTCGGATTTCTTTCTGCGTGCGTTCTCGATGGAAAGTCTGGCGACCTGGCGAGAGAGTGAATCAGAGGACAAGAGTGGGCAAACGGTGGTACATGGTTGGCCCGCCTTGTCCGGCGCCATGTTCATCGGCACCAACTATGACGTTGTTCTGGGTGACCTGCCTGCAACCACCGGAACGCAAGCACGCCTTATGCAGATGTACATGGGGGTCCCTTGGGTGTCGACGCTGGCGTCTGCAACTGCTGCCCAGAAGCTGGTCGACTCCGGCAATGAGCTGGATAACCGGCGCCGGAGTCAGGCAGCACGGTCTCGACAGGCACGGGCGGCGGAAATCCAAGTACAGCTCGAAGAAAAGCGCGCGAGCCTTAGTGCGCTGCCGTCCGACGAGTCGGTTCAGGCCGAATTGTCAGACCTCAGCAGAAGGTATGCCGAGTCCAGGGGGCGGGAGAAGGCGATGCAGGAGCGACTGGATCGTGAGACCGTTGCCGAGCATCAGGCAAGTGCGGCTTATCTGCAGGACCGCAGAGACTTGCAGGCTCACAAGGACTCCACGGCGGCTGGCGCGATCTTTCGTATGCTTGATCCGACCTGCTGTCCCAGGTGTGATCATGAGATCGACAAGGAAAAGAAGAAAAAGGAGGCAACCAGCCATGCATGTGCGGTGTGTGGTGAAGGCATCTCTGGCTCTGAAGATGCCGACGTGATCCGAGAGGAACTGGAGGCTAGTGTCAAAGCCTCGAAGGCGGCGTTCGACAAGGTTCAGAAAGCCAAAAAGCAAGCTGGCGACGACCTGGTTGCGTTACATGAAGACTTGGATCGCATAGAAGCCAGACGCGATGAGCTAATCAGGCAGCTCGGCACATTCGAATCTCGACGGTTGCTGGCAAACGAGATTGCGGTTCTCGAGGGCCGTTTCGAAGAGGCACGATTCGACCCCGGCGTCAGTGATGTTGAAGATGATGAACCGGCGGTCCTGAAAGCAATCGTCGTTGAGACCGAATTGCGCCTGAAAGCGGTGCGCGACGAGTTTCTCGAAGAGGTCTCAACCAGTTTGCTGCGTTACGCACAGACCTTTGGGATGCACAGCCTGTCGAAGGCTCAACTTCGCGGCAATGCAAGCCTGTTGCTTGTCAAAGGCGGCGCAGATACCTCCTTCAGCAAGGTGACGAAGGGGGAGCGTCTCCGTCTGAAGGTTGCCACGGTGCTCGCGATGATTCAGGTCGGCGAACGGCGCGGCATAGGGAGGCATCCGGGGCTGATCATGATCGATTCACCGGGTGCGCAAGAAGTCGCACCGGAAGATCTCAAGGGACTGCTTTCAGGCCTGGAGGGCGTGCGAGAAGAACTCCCTCATCTTCAAATTTTTGTTGCGGGTATTACCTCACCTGCGATGCACGAATTCATTCCAGGAAACCGTCGTAAGGAAGCGATAAACGGAGGATACCTGTGGTAACGGATGCCACAGATCCGCCGAGCCACTCATTGGAGCAAGCGCTATATGTGCTGCTAGGCGAAGGAAGGGTGCCAGCTGTCGCCGATCTCGGCGGCTTGGGCGCAATCGTTGAGGAATCTTCAACCGTCGCGACGTCACCACTGGCAGGCGAAGTTCTGGCGGCGTTGCTGCGTGAGCCCAGTCATGCAAGCGAGGATGCCGCGCTCCTATGGAGAACCGCCGTTGGTAATCTCGTCCGCGGTGCGCTAACCGATACCGTTCTGCTCGAGATGATCGATGCGGCGCACGTTTGCGAAAACCTCCCGGAGGTCGCGGCCGAGGAGATTTTCACGGCCTTACTACAGAAGGCGGTAAGCACATCAGGGGAGTTGTCTGGTTATGCGCGGGCGGTTGCTCTGGAGGGGGCGTTCCGGTTCGCGCTTTCAAGCAGGCGCAGACAACTCCGCTTACTCAGTGCACTGTTGAACATAACGCTGGCAGATGGGCCTGAATATCTCCGATACGCGGCAAAGATTCTCGGTGTCGCGCATTCCCATTGGCGGGAGGACGAGTTAGTCAACGTATTGACAGGCCTCGTCGATTGCGAGGAGGCTGCATACGAAGCGACGTTTGAACTCGGAATGGCGGCGTTGACCTCTGCGCTTGATGAGCCGCACAGGGAGACCGCCGCTCGCTTGTTTGCCGAAGCCTTGCGCTGGTTCAGGAAGGCCCAGTCATTGCGAGAGCACGCACCCGAAGCGTTACTTTACGTCGAGAGTCTCACTCTTCTCACTGACTTCGCGGGGCACAGGACAAAGCCGGAGTTGGCAGCGAGAAGCGTGTCGATTCATAAGGCGGCCTTCGAGTTGGTGGCATGGCATACAGACGATTCTTCGCCCGCATGGCTTGGCGCTCGTCACCTTCAGGCGTCGTGCTGGAACAACCTCGCCAGCGTGCTGATTTCTCTGGTGGACAGTCTTGACGAGGTCAGTTGGTGGGAACCGGCAGTTGTTATCGAAAGCCAGGTGCTGGCCGCATACAGTGCTGGCCGCACGGTCCTGAAGCGAAATCGTGAGGGATATCTCGAGACGTTGCTGCGCCCGAGGATCGAGGCATCGATAGGATGCCGTGAAGGGCACGCTTATCTTGTGAAGCGCTGGGCTCTGCAAAATCATCAACATGCGTTGATACCAGAGGCGCATGCCTTATTGACGGGCATCGAACGCACTATGTTTCATGCGGTGGGGGTATCGCGTCACCCTTCTGAGGCAGGAACCGTTTGGGCGCCGGTTGCTGCCGTACTTTCGCAAGCCCGTTGTAGCCCGGAAACGGAGAACAGGGTCAAAGAGTTGATCACCAATGCATTTACGTCCAGCCTGGAGAACCTGAGTGGCACCGAGATCGATATCTTTGATCACTGTCGGTCTACGGTTGAGCAACATCCCGACCATCGCGACAACGTGCGTGGCGCGAAGTTATTCGATACCGTCCTGCTGTGGACAGTCCGGTTTCTGAAAAACCGACTTGAGATGACCAAAAAGGACGATGCTGGCGTCGCGTATCTTTTTGAAAATGTGGACGGGGCTCTGCCACCCGAAAGCGCGCTGCAGGATGACTATTTTCGCTGGCTCTCCACGCAGACGGCGGCCGGTGAGATCGAGGCCACGAATCTTGGGAGTGGTCGAGCCGATGTCGCACTTAAGACGACTGGGGAACGGATTGTCATCGAGGTCAAGCGCGAATTGCAGGACGCCTCGTTCGATGCTTTGGCAAAGAGCTATGCGGGTCAAACTTGTGACTATCAGAACGTCAGTATCCGGCTCGGATTCTTGCTCGTCCTTGACCTAACCGAAGCGAAGCGGTCGGGCACACCGCATATGCGCGCTCTTGTCGAGTGTCGCCCTGTGGTGCGAGCGAACGAAGACGCGCCACGGTATGTCGTCATTGTCAAGGTGCCTGGGCGCAGGTACACACCCCATGCAGTTCGCGCCGGTGACTGAACCCGCAGCAAGCCGGAAAAACCGCACTGGCTGGGGCAACAGAGGCGTAAGCAGGACCAAATTACGAAAACCGGAGATCGTCAACGTTCGGCGCATAGCTAAGTCGTAGTAGTCTATAGGCCAATAGAGCGCATAACGCCTCGATTCACTTACGCATAGTTTGCAGTGGTAGTGGTACCGATTCACTGGGCAGGGTGACTGATTTGTTTTTTTGGGCGGCGTATAAGAGCGCTGATGCCACCGGGGAGGCAGCTAGACAACATGGCAGAGGAAACGCTGGGAATTGACAATGCGGTGCACAGTGAACGTGGCTCCGAATGGCACCGCTGGGATCCACACATTCATACGCCAGGTACCGTCCTTAATGACCAGTACAGAGGGGAGGATCCTTGGGGGGCATTTCTTTCTAAAGTGGAGGCTAGCGACCCCGCAATCAGAGCGTTGGGCATCACCGACTACTTCGGCATCGATCCATATGAAAAGGTGCTCGAGTTCAAGCGCCAGGGACGTCTGCCAAACGTCGGTCTACTCTTTCCGAATGTCGAACTCCGTCTCAACATTGAGACGAACCGTGGGGCGGCGCTCAACCTGCATCTGCTTTTCTCCCCGGATGAGCCGGATCACTGCGATCGAATCAGGCGTTTCCTGCTCGAATTTGAATTCCCGTATCAGGGCGAGAATTTCCGCTGTCACCGGGAGGACCTGATCCGCCTGGGCAAGAAGCACAAGCCGGAGCAGACGGATCCCGAGACGGCCCGCTCCATCGGGGCAAATCAATTTAAAGTCAGCCTGGAGCAGTTAAAGACTGCCGTGGGCAAGCACGAATGGGTCAAGCGCAATGCGCTGATCGCGGTTGCAGGTGGCCAGAAGGACGGTACCTCTGGCCTGCGAGACTCGGCCGATTCCTGGGCCGCGCAACGCAAAAACATCGAGCAGCTGGCCCATATCATCTTCGACTCCAATCCCCGTCAGGTCAGCTTCTGGCTCGGTCAGGGTGCGCTTTCCGTACATGAATTGGACGAGCAGTACAACGGTCGCAAGCCTTGCCTGCATGGGTCCGATGCGCATACAACTGACACGGTGGGAGTGCCGGACCAACAGCGCCGCTGCTGGATCAAGGGCGATCTCGCCTTTGAATCCCTGCGTCAGACCTGTCTGGAGCCTGAGGAGCGGGTATTTATTGGGGCGGAGCCGCGCCGCGGATCTTTGCAGAGCCATACGATTGAGTCTTTGACGGTGGTCGGTGCGCCTTGGCTCAAGAAGGCGACGATCCCGCTCAACGCCGGGCTGGTTGCCGTGGTCGGCGCTCGTGGCTCTGGGAAAACAGCGTTGGCCGACTTGGTCGCCGCGGGGGGCTACGGGCTTTCGCCGCACCTCAACAAAGAGTCGTTTGTGTTCCGAGCTAAGCAGCACCTGGATAACTGTAAGGCGCAGCTGACTTGGGAGAATGGTGAGACGACTGGCAACGAAGTGTCGCACGCGGGTGTCGATGATCTCCTGTACAGCCCCCACGTGCAATACCTCTCCCAGCAGTTCGTGAACAAACTGTGCTCTGCAGAGGATGCGAGCAACCCCCTGAATGCAGAAATCGAGCGGGTCATCTTCAGCGCTCACCCGCGGGATGAGCGTATGGGCGCATCCACGTTTCAGGAACTGCTCGAGCTGAGGCTGGAGGGCACGCGTCAGAAGCGCCGACGACATCAGGAGACGTTACGCAAGGCTTCCACTGACCTGACGGAAGAGCGCACACGGAAAGCGAGCTTGGCGGGGCTGAGCAAAGATCGCGCCGAGAAGGCCAAGGCGATTGAACAGGACAAGCGAGACCGCAAGTCTTTGATCCCTAAAGGTAACGAGGAGAGAGCCAAGCGACTGGAAGATGTTTCGCAAGCCGCCGAGCAGAAGCGGTTGCAGGTCGAGAGGGCCAAGCGGCGCCATCAGATGCTGCTTAGTCTGAAAGGGGACGTCGAAGATTTTCGCATTCGTCGCGCGCCGGAACTTTTAGACGAAATGCAGCAGGAGCGCGCCGACACCGGCCTGTCCGACGCCGAGTGGGACGCGTTTAAATTGGACTTCGTGGGGGACGTTGACGCGCTCTTGGCGGATTGGGTGCGCCAGGTGAAGGCGTTGGTCGGCAAATTGCAGGGGCCGTCCGATCTCGATCCTGTGATTGACGAAGGCGTGGACCCCAATGTCCCTCTCATCCCTGAGGGGGCAGAGCTCCAATTGCAGACCCTCTCGTTACTCGATCGTGAAGTTGCCCGCCTGAATCTGCTGGTGGGCGCCGACAAGACGAAAGTCAAGCGCTATTCGGCTCTGACCGACAAGATTACCAAGGCGGAAAACGCGTTGGTCAAGCTTGATGAGCAAATCAAGCGTGCACAAGAAGCGGATGCCAAGATACGCGATCTGATTCAATTGCGCCGCACTGCATATGCGGGGGTGTTCGAGGCAATCGTCGAGGAAGAGGAGGAGCTCAAGCAGCTCTACGCGCCGATTCAACAGAGAATCGCAGCCGACACCGGCTCAATGGCGCGACTGGCCTTCACGGTCAAGCGCAATGTCGACATCGAGGGCTGGTCCGAAGCCGGCGAAGGTTTACTCGATCTGCGTACAGGTCCTTTCCGAGGGCGCGGCCAGGTCCTGCTGGCTGCGAAGGGGACGTTGATGTCTGCCTGGCAGACCGGGTCATCAGACGAAGCGGCCACCGCGTTGCTTGAGTTCGTGAAGGCCAACGAAGAAAACCTGCGTGCGCATCAGCCGGACAACCTCGAGTTCCGCGAATGGGCCCGTCGCATCTCCGACTGGCTCTACAGCACGGAACACATCACGGTTGGCTACAGTCTTCAGTACGACGAGGTCGAGATCGAGCAGCTCTCGCCAGGGACGCGAGGGATCGTGCTCCTGCTGTTGTACCTGTCGATCGACGCGGAAGACGACCGGCCACTCATCATCGACCAGCCCGAGGAGAACCTCGACCCCCAGTCGGTGTTTGAGGAACTCGTGACGCGATTTCGCGAGGCTAGGAAGCGGCGGCAGATCATCATTGTGACGCACAATGCAAACCTCGTCGTGAACACCGACGCTGATCAGGTCATTGTCGCCTCCTGCGGCCGTCATAGACTAGGGCAACTGCCCGAGATCACCTACGAGTGCGGCGGTCTTGAGAACCCGCGTATTCGTCGCCGGGTCTGCGAGATTTTGGAGGGGGGGGAACGCGCGTTCAAGGAGCGGGCTCGGCGGCTGCGCGTCGCGCTCTAGTCAGTGAGCAAAGACAAGCCAGCTAACGATGCGGAAACGCATTTTCTTGGGTCCTTCGACGGGTCACTGTGCGTGCCGCCATTGCGTCAGTAGCGGAAGAATGAGGGACGCCAGATGCTGGGTGTCTTCTTCGGACCCGGAGTAATTAAACGAGAGGGAAACTGTCACAAGCGCCGCCATTTCGATCACTGGCCGCAGATGCCGGAGTGTATCAACAACTTCGACGTCCGGCCAAAGATCGCCTTCACCCCATCGATCACTGTTGTTGAACAGGTCAAGGCACAAGTCGAAGATGACCGGTTGCTCGAACCGAACAGCCGCGAGGGAGTCGATATCGTTGTGCAACGTTTGCCGCGCGCCGTACCTGCCGAGAAGATCATCGTCAAGTCCGAGATCACCGTCGTCCTGCCGGCAAAAGAAATGTACCTCGTTGACGAGTCCCAGGATTATCGCCGGCGCGATGAACGAGTCGAAGCCGATTAGGTCGTCCGCATTGACCATCCGGTACAGGTCGTCCAGATTCACCGATCGGAGTTCTGCGATTGCGTGCTCATCATCGCGGAACTCGTTCACACTGTCCCAGTGATAGTCGACGTGGACGAGTGTAAACCGATTTATCCCCGACACTGCTGAGAAATGTTTCCATGCATAGAACGCCCAACGATGGTCGTCCATGAGCCAAATCTCGAAACCGAGATCTTGCAAGAGTGCATCGTTCGGTTCAAGACTGTAGATTTCGACTTCAGTCACAGTCGCCCCCCTTGGCAATATCAGTATGCGCTGTGAGCCTCTTCGCTTCACGCGCGGTCCCGACGATTTTCAATTCACTTCGATCAGTGGTGCCATCTTCTCGATTCCGATGCGCAGGCACGAAGAAACCATCCCGAGCGCGAATTCCAAGGTCTCAGTCGAAGGGCCGAAGTGCAACTCGACTTGTCCTTGACGCCCCCGAGCAAACTCATGATCGAGAGCTGTGAGCGTACTGTGCGCCGCGCCCAGAGAAAGGCCCCGATACATCGTTTGATACAGCGCGAGCAAATCCGCTGCCTCCGCGGCCTGATATGCAGACAACGCAGCTCCGGCTTCCTCCTCCTCGAGAAGATCGCGCAAGGCTTTCCTGTCATGGTCCGACAGTGAGGCGTCGATTGTGGCCTCCTTGGTCATCTCTTGGGCCTGCTTCCGCTTCTGTTTACGGTCCTCGGCCACCATTTTGTCAACCAACGCTGGCTTGTTAACCAGTGCAGCAGCATGAAAAAGTGCTTCCACCGCTGTTCGTGTCAAGGTCATCGAATCAGGAATCAAGCCTCGCTCGGCGAGGAGAATCGCGCCTTGGCAAGCCCTGACGCATTTCATCCAAAATCCAACTGCGAACAGCTTTGCTGGTGAACTATCGATTGAGCCCAAGTCCGCGAGCTGCTTCATGGCAGCATCTGACCATGCATCGCAGTCAGCGAAATTCTGCTCGTAGCAATGCCGCGCCTCTGTCCGGTGAGACTCAATCTCCGTTGACAGAAACCCCCGAGTCTCAACGTTATCTATGCTCGGCATCTCGCGCCTATACGTGGAAAGGTAAATTTGATATGCCGCGCCCTATGAGCACTGGCTTCGTTCGATATACACTAGCTGAAAAAAGGGAGGGTTAGATAGTTACAGCCGCTGCTATCGTTGTTTCAGGGGAGCGTCTGAACGCTCCACGAGCGAGCCGACAATAAGCTCCGCCCATCGCAGGCAATCGAACACCAGCGACCTCAAAATAGGTTTGGTGCCGTGGACATCGCCCATGTGAGAGCGAAGTGTCTGCATCACATAGGCTCCTTGATTGAGGGCACCTTCCAGGTTCTTCTTGAAAGGAGCAACCTCAGCCTGAGGCCATCCTAGCGCATCGAGCTGGCGATCAAGTTCGGTCAGCACTCCCTTGGCCAAGGCGGCTCGTTTGCATCGTTCTTGGAATGAGGCCTTTGTCGGATCTCCAAGACTTTGCTCTTCGTAGACTTTTGACGTGGCAGTATCCACTGCGCCGCATGCTGCAGAGATGGCGCCGCCCAAGTCACCGTCACGCAAGCGTTGGGCCGCCTTCAAAAGGTCCTTGTGAGACTCACCGGGTGTATCTGCCAAGATGCTGATGTCGAACACCTCCAGCGGCACGAGCATCTGATTCACGAATGACCAACCCAGCCGGCTTAAATACTCGGAAAGCTTCTCCTGCATCTCGGACCGTCGCCGAAGAATTTCTTCTATGAGGATTGTTAGAAAGCGGGATCTGGTATGTGAGTCCATCCTCCCGACTTGCTCGTCTATCGCCGACATCAACTGGCCCTTGGTAGCACCGCCCTGCGTCTTCTGCACCAGATGAGCCGTGGCTGTGACTTCAAAGCCTGCAAGGCCGGCTACCTCCTTAATGTCATCGAAACGAAACTCCTGCAGACAAGCCCGAACCGCAGGCCACGCTCGAAGCACGTTGTCCATGTGGATGACCTCCATGGGATTCGTCGTTACTTGGATGATGAGCCGACGAACCTCAGGAACGATGAAACTTTTGACGAGTTCCATCGCTTCAACAGCGTCGCCCCGCAGAGGAGTTAGCGCTTGCAGTCGTCGAGCCAAACCGCACCAGCCGATGGTTTCGCAGTACACACGCAGAGTGTTGATTTTCCCGGTGAGGACGTTGTCGATGACGCCTTGGGGTTCAATGTCGTCGTAGTAGTCGTTGAGGCTGAAGTTCATGCCTTCAAGGTCGTCAGCCACGGATAGGACTGCGTCAGCCTGTGCCGGCGGCAGCACGCGCTCCACGTCGCGCTCCGGCTCACGGTCTCCGAAGTCAATCGTTGGGATGATGTCAAACGGTTGCAACGAGGCACGAGGTGCGCTCCAGCTTCGCACTTCATCAATAAGCCGCGCGTAGGTCTCGTGTTTCAGGATGCCTTCTCCGGGGCAGACATAGGCGTCCTCTTTCCGGATATCGGTCGACCAACCGACGCACCAGCCAGAGGTATCCAGCATCATCTGCAGCGCTGCGGTGGTATCCAAGACTGAAAGCTGAGCTTGGGCAGCTAACAGAGTAATGGGAACTTGTGCCTGCTGGGCCTGGAGATACTGGGCTCGAAGAACGGCATACACACGCTCAATGTTTGACAAAAGGCGTCGCGCGGGCTCCGCATCCAGGAAGGACAGGGCAGGCGATCGGACAACGTAGATATCGTTTTCTCGTTTGATCAAGCCACTCGCTTCCAGTTGATCGAGCGTTGCGACTTCTGAGTAGTTTTCGGCCCGGAACTTGAGCGCGGGCACGCCAAAATCCAGGGACAGCATCTGCTCCAACAGGCGATTCAACAGTACTCGCTGCGTCTCAGGAGGCTGGCTAGCGCTCGCATCACGCGGCACAGCATTTGTGGGGGACGAGTGTATGTTCATCGGAGCAGAGCGCGCTTCTCAATCTGTAGGGCGAATGTTCGAGTCATTTTATGGCAAGAGGGAGCAGGGAGGACACGCCTGGACGGTGACGGAACAGCAATTTCAATCGACTGCGCCACCTGCCGGCATTGGTCTGCATAGCCCGTCGATATAGTCCGCCCACTCTTGCATCACGCGGCGACGATCGTCGTCGAAAGTTGTCCTGTCGTAGGCCTTCTGCACGTCGCCTCGTTTCGCGTGTGCGAGTTGCGCTTCGAGAACATCGATGTCGATGCCGAGCCGCTCCCTGCCAACCGTTCGCAGCATGCCGCGGAACCCATGAGTCGCGTGTTTTCCTTGGAAACCCATCTCGCGCAGAGCCTTGCTTAACCCGTCTCGATGCAAATGCGGGGTCTTCTGACGAGCTGGAGACGGAAACACATAGTGTCCACGGCCTGTGAGGGATTGCAATTCGCCGAGCAACGTAACCGCTTGCCTAGGTAAGGGCACGATATGGTCATGGCCCATCTTCATCCGCACGGCCGGAACATGCCATTCGCCCGCTTTCAGATCGATTTCATCCCACGGCGCGGCTGCGACCACTCCGGGGCGTAAGCCCGTGAGCATGGTCAGCTTCAGCGCGGCCCTCGTAATCGGCGACTTGTAGGTATTGATGGCTTGCACGAGCGGGACAATCTCGGCGGGCTTTGTGATCGCCGGGATGTGGCCTTTCTCGTGTCGAGGGATGACGCCGCGCAGCGATAACGGGACACCGTCTTCTCTCAGGCTATGGTGGATCGCGTAGGTCACGATGCCGCCCACGTATTGGCGCGCCTTGGTTGCGAGGTTGGGGGCATGCGCCGCTATTGCTTCCAACACCGGTTTGACTTCCGATGTCGCGAGCGTTGAGATGGGCTTGTTGCGTAGTGGCGGGATCAGGTATTGCCGAACCACGAACTCCGCTTTGCGGTAAGTCTCGTCGGCCCACTCCTTGCGTTTGAACGCGAGCCAATTCTCTGCGACGAGATGGAACGCCCCTGCAGCGGCGCGTTTGCGTGCAGCGGCTTCGGCTCTGCGGTGCTCGACCGGGTCAGTACCATCACGCACGAGACTACGCGCGATCGCGGCAGACTTGCGCGCGTCGACGAGCGCAACTTCGGGATATGGGCCAAGACTGAGAAAGTTCTCCTTCCCAGTACTTGGGCGGCGATAGCGGAGCAGCCACGTTTTGCTTCCGTCCGGCCAGATGCGCAAGGCAAGCCCGTTTCCGTCCGCGAGCAGGTAAGGGCGCTCGCGCGGTTTGGCAACGCGAAACACCACTTCGGACTTCGGTTCGGCGCGTTTGGGCATCGCTCGGCACCTCGACTCCGTGTATACGCAAGAGTATACGCAAAAATCGTCGATGCCACCGGTAGACGACGGCCATCCGCGGAAGCAAAAAACCCCGTAAGACGTTGATCTTACGGGGTTTCTCGGACTACATCGGCTTTCGCCGGAACAACAGATGGTGCCCAGGAGAGGACTCGAACCTCCACGATGTTGCCACCGCTAGGACCTGAACCTAGTGCGTCTACCAATTCCGCCACCTGGGCACGTTTCGCTTGTTGCTGCATCGCGAAAGAACGCAATTATAGAGCAGTCGCGAAGGCTGTCAACAGGTTTTTCGATCCCGGTTGAAAAATACCGGACTCGAGGGCCCGATGAAGCCGCGCTCAGCTCGTCGACACCGAATCCTCCATCGACGCGGCCCTTTCGGCGAGCGCCACATAATCGCCCGACGCGGTGCGCTCGATCCGCGCATCCACCCGATAGGCGCGCCGCAGGTTCCCGGGCGTCAGCACATCGGCGACTCCGCCGTCGGCCAGCACGCCGTCATTGCCGAGCAGCACGAGGCGATCGCAGAAGCGGGCCGCGAGATTCAGGTCGTGCATCGCGACGAGCGCAATCGCGCCGCGGCGTGTGACCGCGTCCCGCATCGCCTCCAGCGCGAGCAACTGCCAGCGCAGGTCGAGCGCGCTCGTCGGCTCGTCCAGCAGCAGCAGCGGGGTTTCGCGCACCAGCACCTGCGCGAGCCCGACCATCTGGCGCTGTCCGCCCGACAGCCGGTCGAGCGGCGTTGTCGCGAGCGTATGCAGGTTCAACTGCGTGAAAACGCGTTCGAGGCGCGCATCCTGTGCGTCGGCCGACAAGCCGCCACAGGTCGCGCGCAGCGCGCCGCGTACCGCCTCGTAGACGAGCAGCGACGTCGGCTGCGGCAGCGTCTGCGGCAGGTAACCGACGCGGCGCCTATGGTCGCGCCGCGCGCTGCGCAGCAGGTCGTGCTGGCCGAGCGTCGCGGCACCGCGCGCCGTGACGAGCCGGGCGAGCGCGCGCAGCAGCGTCGATTTGCCGACGCCGTTCGGGCCGAGCAGCGCGACGGCGCTGCCGGGCGGCACCGGCCGCAGCGACAGCCGCGCGAGGACCGTGCGCGCGCCGTACGCGACATCGAGCCCGTCGATGCGCAGCGCCTGTTGCGGGTTATCCATCGAGCCTCCTGCGACGGCTGATCAGCGTCATGAACAGCGGCACGCCGACGAGCGCGGTGATGATGCCGATCGGCAGCACGACGCCGTCGACGAGCGTCTTGCTGAGCACCGACGCGGCCGACAGCATGATCGCGCCGGCGAGCGCCGCGCCGGGCAGGTAGTGGCGATGGTCATCGCCGACCAGCAGCCGCGCGACGTGCGGGCCGACCAGGCCGACGAAGCCGATCGTGCCGACGAACGACAGCGCGGTCGCCGACAGCAAGCTGATGCGCACGAGCGTGACGAGCCGCAGCCGCTCGACCGCGATCCCCATGCTGCGCGCCTGTTCCTCGCCGGCGCGCAGCGCGGTCATCGACGCGACGCCCGGCGCGCTCCACAGCACGCTGGCGGCGAGTACGCACGCGAGGATCGCGATCTTGCTCCAGGTCGCCCGCGCGAGACTGCCCATGCTCCAGAACACGATCTGCTGGAGCGCGTTCGCATCGGCGATGAACTGCAGAAGCCACAGCAGCGCCTCGAAGCTGAACATCAGGCCGATGCCGAACAGCACGACGGTTTCGGTCGTCGCGCCGTGCCGCCACGCGAGCCAGACGATCAAGAGCGTCGCGGACAGCGCGCAGCCGAATGCGCCGAGCGACAGCGCGAGGTTCTCGTTCCACAGCACGAGGTGCCAGCCGGAGATCACGACCAGCGATGCGCCGACGCTGCCCGCCGCGGCGATGCCGAGCGTGAACGGGCTCGCGAGCGGGTTGTTCAGCACGGTCTGCATCTCGGCGCCGGCAAGCCCGAGTGCCGCGCCGACGAGTACCGCCATCAGCGCGTAGGGCAGGCGCACGTTCCACAGGATCACGCGCTGCTCGAGCGGCAGCGCGTCCGGACGGAACAGCCCGGCGACGATATCTGTGACCGGAAACGACGAAGGGCCGGTCGCGATGTCGACGACGAGCAGCGCGACGAGCACGCAGGCCAGCACCGCGAGCGCGCCGATGCGCCGCGCGGCGATTGCGCGGTAGCGGACCCGCAGCGAAGCGGGCGGGTGGGACGGGACAGGCGCGGCCGTGCTCATGCGGCGTCCTCGCGCTGGCCCGGCGCGCACGCGACGCGCACCGCGAGCGCGGCGCTCGGCATCACGACGCCGCCGTGATCCTCGCCGTCGATCAGCCGGAACGTGGCGTCGAGACCCACCCGGCGGCCCACGCGCTGCACGAAGTCGCGGGCCGAGCTGACTTGTTTGCGCGCCTGTAGCCGGCGCATGCGCTCGGGGTCCGGATTCGGTGCGCCTTCCTCGAGGCTGCCTGCGGTCACAACGACGCGAAGCGACGGATCGAGCGGCGCCGCGTGCGCGGCGAACCGGTCGGCATACGGCAGCAGTGCGCGCTCGCCCCACCAGATCGACGGGCTCGCCGCGACGTAGCGCCGGAACAGGTGCGGGCGCGTCAGCAGCGCATACAGCGTCAGCAGGCCGCCATACGAGTGGCCGAACAGCGTCTGCCGGCCGGTGTCGATCTGCGATTGACGCGCGAGCCATGGTTGCACGTCCTGCTCGATGAAATCGAGAAAGCGGTCCGCGGCGAGACCCTGTCCGTTCGGCAACGGCGCGAGCGTGTAGTCGTCGGCGCGCGCCTGCATGTCGTACGGCGCGTCGGTCGGATAGCCGATGCCGATCACGACCGGCGCGGGTTCGTGCGCGGCGTCGGGCCGCACCGCGCGATTGCGCACGAGCGGCGCGACGAGCGGGAACAGCGCGTTGCCGTCGAGTACGACCAGCACCGGATGCGGCCCGGTTGCCGGGCGCTCGGCGGGCAGCGCGACGAACAGGCGCCGGGCCACGCCGGCGACCGTTACGTCGAACTGGTGGCTGGCGGGGAGGCGGACGGGTGGCGCGTCGACGGCGGCGGGCCATGCCGACGCATTCGAAACGTTCGGCAAGTTCGGCAAGTTCGACACGCTCGACACGCTCGACACACTCGACACACTCGACACAGCGCCGGCGGACACGCCGCGCGTCGCGAGCGCGCCCGCGAAACCGGCGACCAGCAGGCCGCGACGCACGGGGGAAGGGGAGGAAGGATGTCCGGTCATGTCACGATCCTTCCTGGATCCAGTATTCGCCGTTCAGCGCGACCGGCTGGAAGCGGCGCACCATCGTGTCGAACGTGCGGCGCGGATCGAGATCGGCGAACAGATCCGGATGCAGCCACTTCGCCATCGCCTGCACCGCGACGACATTGAACGGCGAGTTGTAGAAGTGATGCCAGATCGCATACGCGCGCCGTTCGCGCACCGCGCGCAGCGGCGCGATCGTCGGGCGCTGGAGCGCGCGGTCGAGCGAACGGACGGCCGCTTCCCGCGTCACGCCGGCGCCGAGCGCGATGCGCTGCGGCGCGCTCTGCAGCGTACGCGCCGAGCCGATCCCGGTGCCGATGTAGAAATCGGGCTGGCGGCTCAGCAGGTATTCCGGGTTCAGCGTGCCGTGCTCGCCCGGCACGCGGCCTTTCGCGACGTTGTCGCCGCCGGCCGCGTCGAGCAGTTTGCCGAGCATCCCCGTCATCGTTTCGCAGCAGTCGCTCGACAGGCCGACGCGGCTCTCGAGGAACACCGTCGGCGCGGCGGCGCGGGCCGTCATCAGGCGGGTGCGGACGAGATCGAGCTGTTCCTGCCACAGCGCATTGAAGTCGGCCGCGCGCTGCGGCGCGCCGAACACCTGGCCGAGCACCGCGATGCTGCGCGGCGTGTTCACGAGCGGATCGTGTCGGAAATCGACGAACACGATCGCGACGCCCGCGGCCTCGAGCCGCGCCAGCGTCTCGCGATCGCGCTCGCCGGGCCCGTGGCCGCCGCCCAGCCCGAAAATCGCAACTTGCGGCCGCAGCGCGAGCGCGCGTTCGTCGCTGAAGCTGCCGGCCTGCGACCGTCCGATGCGCGGCACGTCCTGCAGCCGCGGAAAGCGCTCGAGCCACTGCGCGTAGCTTGCCGGATCGAGCTGTTCGAAGTCGCCCATCATGCCGACGAGGCGGCGCGTCGGGTCGCCGGCGTCGACGACCGCAAGCGCGGGCAGCAGCCGGCCTTCGCCGAGCAGCACGCGCTCGACGCGCGCGGGAAGCCGGACCTGGCGGCCGGCGAGGTCGGTGACGGTCGTCGTA
Source organism: Burkholderia sp. Ac-20353 (assembly GCF_017104785.1). Taxonomy (NCBI): domain Bacteria; kingdom Pseudomonadati; phylum Pseudomonadota; class Betaproteobacteria; order Burkholderiales; family Burkholderiaceae; genus Burkholderia; species Burkholderia sp. Ac-20353. The sequence goes on from NZ_JAAGPL010000099.1 coordinate 27,306, forward strand.
TCCGCATGCGCGGCGTGCATCAAGAGCCAGCCGCACAGCCAGACGCCGAGCGCGGCCCACATTCCGCTTGTCTTTCTCACGTTACTCCCGATACGATATAAATGAGAACCATTCGCATTTAATTGTAGCCGAGAGACGGGGCCGGAGCGGACGCTGTCCGTTTGAGTGACCGACTAAATAGTTTGCGCGAGCACTGACCGCGCGCCGAGGGGATCCGAAATGACTGTGTGGGCGCAGGGCGCTTTCCATTCCAATTGCCATCGACACGACGCGCACGATGCTCATGAAGCGCACGTCGCGCGGATCCGCGAAGTGCGGCCCGGCCTGCGCGTGCACGCGGACGACGCGACCGACGAGTTCGACGCGGTGATGTCGGGCCAGTGCACGCCGGGCCTGCATCTCGTGCTGCTGCTGGAAGGGGCGCTCGACGTGTCCTACGGCGACCGGCGCGTGCTGCTGACGACGGACGGCCGCAGCACATGCCGCGATGGCGCGGCGCGGTCGAGCGCGACGCGGCCGAACGTTGCCCGGCCGCATGTGCGGATGCAGTCGTTCCTGCTCAACGCGCTGCAGCCCGACACGTTTCGCCGTCGGCTGAGCAAGGGCGGCTACGCGCGGCGGCTCAGCCTCGCGATGTCCGGCGAATGGCTCGCGCATCTGCAGGCCGCGAGCCGCGCAGCGTTGCCGGAGCGGCTCGATTCGATGCTGTCCGCGCATCTGGCGATCCATTTCTGGCAGCCGACGCCGCGCGCGACCGCGCTCGCCGAGCAGATCGTGCGGCCGCCGTCCTACCAGCCGATGCTGCAGGCGATCTACCTGGAAAGCCGCGTGCTCGAACTGCTCGCCGAGGCGTTCGCGCCGCTCGAGGCGCAGGCGCCGCAGGCGTCGCAGGCGTCGGACATGGCGCTCGGCTCGCGCGACTACCGGCGGATGGCCGAGCTGCGCGCATTTCTCGCAACCGACGCCGCGCAGGACCTGTCGCTCGACGATATCGCGTGCCACGCCGGGATGAGCGCGAACGCGATGCAGCGCCAGTTCCGTGCCGCTTACGGCACGACGGTGTTCGACTTCATTCGCGAGCATCACCTGCAGCGCGCGCGGCTCGCGCTCGAGCGCGACGCGGTAAGCGTCAAGCAGGCCGCTGCGCTCGCCGGCTACACGAGCGCAGCGAATTTTGCGACCGCGTACAAGCGCCGCTTCGGCGTGACGCCGACGCTCGCGCGGCGCAGCGTTCGGCGCTGACCGGCGTTCATCGATGCCGATCCGCATCGCGGCGGCGCGCAAACAAGATCGAAGCTTTCGCAAAGATTTCGGCGCATTACAGGTTCCATAATGCAAATGAGAATCAATAACATTGTGGAGCAGCGAAAGCGTCATCATGTCGAGTCACGTTGCGAAGTTTGCGTTGAAGCCGGCCGTCGTTGCCGGCCTGTATCTGATGGGAGCGTCCTGCGCGTGCGCGCAGACGCCTGACAAACAGGGTGATGCCACTGCGTCGGCCGCATCGGCCGCGTCCGGCGATCCGGCGATGATGAAGGAAATCGTCGTCACCGCGAGCCGCCGCGAGCAGGCGATCAAGGAGGCGCCCGCCAGCATCTCGGTGATCACCCGCGACGAGATCGACGCGAAGCCGTATACATCGGTCGCCGAGATCGTCAGCAAGGTCGAGGGCGTGAGCGTCGTCGGCGGGTCGCCGAACGACCAGGACATCTCGATTCGCGGGATGCCGGGCGAATACACGCTGATCCTCGTCGACGGCCGCCGGCAGAACACCCGCGAAACGATGAACCGCGGCACTGCGGGCGTGCAGTCGAACCTGCTGCCGCCGCTCTCCGCGATCGAGCGCATCGAGGTCGTACGCGGGCCGATGTCGTCGCTGTACGGCGCCGATGCGATGGGCGGCGTGGTCAACGTGATCACGCGCAAGGTGCCGAAGCGCTGGGGCGGGTCGATCACCGCGAGCAGCGTGTGGCAGCTCGAGTCGAACCAGGGCGACACGCAGAGCGTCGATTTCTGGCTCGGCGGGCCGCTGAAGTCCGACGTGCTCGGCCTGCAGGCGTCCGGGCGCTTGCTGCACCGGGGGGAGGACGACATCTACTACCCGGCGAGCGGCGCCAGCGGCGCGAACGGGCAGCGCATCGGCAGCTTCGACGTGAAGCTGTCCGCAAAGCCGACCCGCAATCAGGACATCAGCGTGAACGTCGGTCGCGAACAGCTCACCTATCTCAGCACGCCGGGCAAGAGCGAGGCACCGCTCACGCCGCGCACGGCGACCACCGCGCTCACCGAGACGCGCCACGTTCGCAACTACTGGGGGATCACGCACGACGGCCGCTGGGGCTTCGGCAACACGACGCTGTCGCTGTACGGCGAGCGCGGCGTGCAGGACCAGTGGACGCCGGTGGGGCGCTCGCCGGTGAAGCCCGCGCTGACGGACACGATCCTCGAGGGCAAGGTCGAAGTGCCGTGGTGGGGCGAGCGCAATATCCTGACGGTCGGCGGCCAGCATATCTGGTCGCGGCTGTCGGGCGTCAGCAGCCAGGACGCGGTGCCGAAGGGCTACACGCTCAATTCGGACAGCGTCAAACGCAACGCGTGGGCGTTGTTCGGCGAGAACGAATACTTCTTCGACGACCGCTTCACGCTGACGACCGGCGTGCGGCTCGATCATGACGAGCGCTACGGCAGCCACGTGAGCCCGCGCGTCTACGGCGTGTACAAGCTCACCCAGGCGTGGACGGTGCGCGGTGGCGTATCGAGCGGCTTCCGGCCGCCGTCGCTGCGCCAGAGCACGGGGGGCTACTGCATGACGTCGGGCGGCGCGGCGGGTGCGGTGCCCGGCACGCTGTGCGGCAATCCGGACCTGAAGCCCGAAACCAGCGTGACCGAGGAACTCGGCGTGCGCTACGACATGGGCGACACGTACGCGGGCCTGACGCTGTTCAACAACCTGTTCAGGAACAAGGTCACGAGCTACGACACGGGGGTCGCCGATCCGCGTTCGCCGGGCCGCAACATCTACAAGTACGACAACATCGACCGGGTCAAGCTGTACGGGCTCGAACTCGGCGCGGGCACGCGCGTGTCGCGCACGGTGCGGGTGTCGGGCGGGTACACGCTCACGCAGTCGCGCCGCGAAGGCAACGGCGAGAAGGCATTCAACGGCAGCTCGCTCGACGGCCAGCCGCTCGACAAGACGCCGAAGCACAAATTCAACGTGCAGGTCGACTGGGCGCCGACGCCGAAGCTCGACCTGTATGCGACGGCCAACTACATCGGCAACGAATACTGGGCGGCGTTCCGCAACGGCGCGCAGGGCGTACGCGAACGGCCGTCGACGACGACGTTCGACCTCGGCGGCCGCTACCGGATCGACAAGCGCTTCTCGGTCAATTTCGCGTTGATGAACGTGACGAACAAGATGGTCCCGGTCGACGATCGCACACGCGCGAACGGGCTGAGCGGCAACTGGCTCGTCGATCAGGGGCGCCGCGTAGCTGTGAGCCTCACGGCCGAAATGTGACGGCGCAGCCGGCGCCATGCGCCGGCCCATTCAATCTGGAGGTCAATCCCATGAACATGGTTTCCCGTCCCGCGACACTATTGGCACCCCGAAACATCTGGGAGATTTATCGTCCCGATACGCCGCTGTTTCTCGCGACGCCGGCCCATGCGCTGCTCGCGACCGACACGGCGCAGGCCGTCCCGCACGCGGATACGCCGCTTGCGTCGCGCGTCGCGGATTCGCTGCGCGAGGCCCGAGCGAACGGGCACGCCGGCGCGGCGGTCGTCGGTGCGGTGCCGTTCGACGTCGATGCGCCTGCTGCGCTGCGGGTCGCGCG